>NZ_DJTA01000028.1:310402-344063 GCF_002440335.1 Sphingobacterium sp. UBA6320
TAAATAAAACAAAATTAATCAAAAGAATCTATGTTACAGGATATTAGAAATTGCTTTACAACTTGCGTTAACTCCTCCCAAACGAAATGCTGAAAAGAAATATAGATCGTCTATGATGATGATTTGATTAAGCTTCTTGAGCTTCTTTATCTTTAATTGCTAACTGTCCACACGCAGCATCGATATCTTTTCCGCGGCTTCTACGAACATTGGTAATAATTCCTTGATTCTTTAGATAATTAGCAAATACTTCAATTTTATCAGCGTCGGCATTTACAAAACTAGCGAGTGAAATTGGGTTGTATTCAATGATATTGACCTTACAAGGTACATTTTTACAAAATCTCGCTAATTCTTTCGCATCTTCCAGATCATCATTGAAATTATCAAAAACAATATATTCGAATGTTATCGGGCTTTTTGTTTTTGCATAAAAATATTTCAGTGCATCTGCTAAAGCCTCTAAGGTATTTTGTTCGTTGATCGGCATAATCTCGTTACGCTTTTTATCATTAGCCGCATGTAAAGAAAGGGCTAAGTTAAAACGTACTTGGTCATCACCCAGCTTCTTGATCATCTTGGCAATACCTGCTGTAGATACTGTAATACGTTTCGCTGCCATATTAAGACCATCGGGAGAAGTGATACGTTCGACCGATTTCATCATATTCGCATAATTCAAAAGCGGCTCTCCCATGCCCATATAGACAATGTTCGTCAATGGTTGTTGGTACTTTTCTTCTGCTTGTCTAGCGATTAAAACAACTTGATCATAGATTTCGTCTGCATTGAGATTACGTTTACGATCCATGTATCCCGTGGCACAAAACTTACAAGTCAAGCTACAGCCTACTTGTGAACTCACACATGCTGTCATACGTTCTGGCGCAGGAATCAAAACTCCCTCAATAACGTTGCCATCATAAAGTGCAAAACTGCTTTTGATAGTACGATCAGAACTAATCTGCGATTGTTTGACTGTAACAGCACGAATAACAAAATTTTCTTTCAGCTTTTCTCGCAAAGGTTTGCTGAGGTTGCTCATCAAATCAAAATCCACACAAGATTTTGCCCAAATCCATTCGTAAATTTGTTTTGCACGGAAACCCTGCTCACCCATTTCAGTAAGCTTCTCTTTAATCTGATCTATCGACAGACTACGAATATCAATTATTTTACTTTTATCAGTCACACGACAAAGGTAAGGTTATTTCTATAAAAATCTTATTTTTATAATGTCATAAAAAGCCGAACTATCTGAATCATAAATTATTACTCTTGTCGATGTTGCTGCAATTTAGTTTACGCATCGGTCGTTCATTTCTTTTGTCCTTGAGATAGATACCAAAGAAGATACCTTAACTAAATGAAAAACAAGTTTATAATTCTTTAAAATACAAGATTAGTTTAAAATGCATCCAAACTTTTCCTAGTTTTGAAATGTGAATCGAGCAACATGTATTCCATGATAAACAAAAAACGATCATAACGCTCCAGATGGAAATTAAACATTTAGAACAACAGCATTATAATGATGTTGCACGCATCTATCAACAGGCAATCGATGCAGGAAACATTACTTTAGCTACAAAAACAAGCCCTTGGGAATCGTGGGATTATGACCATTTAAAAAACATGCGATTTGTTGCTCTGGAAGACAACACTGTTATTGGTTGGGTTGCTTTATCTCCTGTTTTACAACGAACGGGCTATCATGGAGTCACTGAACTCAGCATCTACATTGATGAAAATCATCATGGAAAAGGAATCGGTAAGATTTTGATGCAACATATCATCGCTAGTTCCGAACAGGCCGGTATATGGACAATCATGTCATTTATTTTTCCAGAAAATGAGAAAAGTATTGCATTGCACAAGAAGTTCGGTTTTAGTGTCTTGGGTACCCAACATAAATCGGCACAACTGAAAGGCGTCTGGATGGACAATTGTATTTTAGAACGTAGATCAACGATCATATTATAGTAAAAGCCCCATTTTCAATAAATTGAAAATGGGGCTTTTACGTTATCGTAATATTTATCCGTGGATCGCTTCCTTGGTACCGTATGATTGTATGAGTTTGCCTTCAAAATCCAGCCATTCTTTCCAACGTTTGTCCACATCTACATCGGTAGAAAATTGACGCGCAAAATTCAGAAAGGTAGTATAGTGATTGGCTTCTGAAACCATTAGATCATGATAAAATTTGGCTAACTCTTCATCTTTTATACGTTGAGACAAGACTCGAAAACGTTCGCAACTTCTAGCCTCAATCATAGCAGCAAATAGTAAGCGATCGATAAAGGCCATATTACGAGAACCATCTTTTTTATTGAATTTCATCAACTGGCCTACATAATCATCTTTACGTTCTTTGCCCAGGGTATAACCTCTTGCTTTAATGATATCAATGACCATTTGGAAATGTTGCATTTCCTCAATAGCAATTGCCGTCAATTCGTGCACCAATTCTTCATGTTCCGAATTGTACATAATTAGAGAAATAGCATTTGAAGCAGCCTTCTGTTCACACCAAGCGTGATCGGTCAGAATTTCTTCTAAATTTCCTTCCGCAATATTAGCCCATCTTGGATCCGTTAACAATTTCAATCCTAACATATTGTCCCCTCTATTTAAAAAAAACAAAGTTAATCATATCTCAGCGATATAAAAATGTTCCTGTAAAGTTTTGCACTCTCCCTATTCTCCTTTTTTAAGTGCTGCTCTTACCTGTGGAGCAATCTTAGTTCCAAATACCTCAATCGCTTTCATCATTTGAAGATGACTTGGTGCCCCTACATCCATATGTGCAGAAAAACGGGTCAGTCCTAGAGACTCCTGAATTTTCAAGATTTTATCTGTGGCATAATCTGCATCACCGATGATCAGATGCCCGTGTGAAGAACGACCAAAGTCATATTGCGTACGTTGATATGGAGGCCATCCGCGATCACCACCGATGCGATTCATCTGTGCAGAGTAAATTGGATAATAAGCATCTGCTACCTGCTGTGAATCGTCTCCAAAAAGAGCGTGCATATGCACACCTACCTGAAAATTATCCATATCATGGCCATTGTCCGCATATGCTTGTTGATACATCTCTACCAAAGGCTTGAAAGCCTCGTATGTACCGCCAATAATAGCAAACATGACAGGCAAACCTAATTTACCAGCACGAATCACAGACGATGTAGTACCTCCTATGGCAATCCAGATCGGTAATTTTGGTTGCACCGGACGCGGATATATCTGTTGATTCACTAAGGTAGGTCGAAATTTACCTGTCCAGTTGATGGTTTCATGACTATTCAATTTAATCAGTAAATCTAGTTTTTCCTCAAACAAAGCACCATAATCATTCAAATTATAGCCAAATAATGGAAAGGACTCAATGAATGATCCTCTGCCTGCCATAAGCTCAGCACGACCATTGGACAACACATCTACTGTAGCAAAATCTTGGTAGAGCTTTACTGGATCTGCCGAACTTAATACAGAAACAGCACTTCCCAATTTTATATTTTTAGTAACAGATGCAGCAGCGGCTAAGATAATTTCAGGAGCAGAAACAGCATAATCCGGACGGTGATGTTCCCCCATTCCAAAAAAATCAAGCCCGACTTCATCCATCAGTTTTATTTGTTCAATAATTTGATGTAATTTTTCTTGTGAAGATTGTATTTGTCCAGTTTTGGGATCAATATGCAAATCGCCAAACATTCCTATTCCTAATTCCATATTTTTCTATTTTTTTAAGATTAAACAAACATATCAATTATACTTCTTTAAAAAATTGACCTACAACAAGAAAATTAGATTTATTTTTTCTTGACTTGACATCTCCCTCCTATATCACACGTTCCATAGCATAAACAAGACCATCACTTCAACAACACACAGGAATGAGACTAAATTGAGCCGAGGGCCATACAACACATCGTAAACCAATGAACTATATTGTGTAGCTGTAGACATGGATGATCTTTTCACAGGGAGTAGCATGAAGCTCAATCAGGTGATTATTAAATCTTCCCCCATAATATCATTATTTCGATGCAAAATATTTCACTGTTGCCTTCACGAGCTCCAGTGCATTTCCATTAAAATGATGATTCCCTTTTAAAAAGATGGCTTGAAGATTTGCCAAACGGATATTTTTAATCGGGAAGTCACTTTCATCTTCACCTAATACGATCGCTGTTTTTATACCAATCATCTTATTGATTTCGGCAACCACATCCATGCTTCGTTTGATATTACTCCGACCGAGTAAATCTGATACGTGAATTTCCAGATCAGTAGAAGTTGATGGTTCAATAAGCGCAACAGCTTGCAATCTTTTTTTCCAATCTGCTGTCAATTTGTTAACAACAAATGGGATCACATCTGCACCAAACGAATATCCAACAAAATATACATGTTGATTTTTTCTTCCATCCAACAATTGCTCAACACTCTTTGTCAGTTGCTTTGCGATCTGATCGGCAGATTTTTTATCCCAGAAAAAGCTTTTAGAATTTACTGCCACGACAGTATATCCCTCTTTTCCCAAAAGTTCACAATAGCTCGAAGAAAAACTGTTAAAACCTCCGTCTCCGCTTAGAAAAAGTATCACTGGGTTATTGGGATTATTATTCCAAATTTTGAGCGACGATTCTTTCTGCTGGCCCATTACTGTTATTTTTATCAAAAACAAGAGTATCAATAATCCTAATTTTGTGCGTATCATCTGCATTCTATTCATGATCAGGCCTCATTACTTTAGACAAAGCTTGCGGCAGTTGTAACAAGTCAAAATCATTGCCAAAAATTAAGTACTTGTTTTCCCAGATCGTAGCATACTTCTCTTTAAAATCTCTCAAGCTCTGATAATGTTTAAAAGACCCCACTTTATCCGCAGCAAACTTCATGATCTGCTCTGCTGGATTATCTGGAGATTCAATGCCACTCATGGGTACCATACCCAAATTGATATATTTACTCCTTTTTTTTCGGGCATAGCTGACCAATTCAACAATCATAGCATCCATACATCCGCCTGGTGCTGTTTCCACTTTCCTAATGAGGTCATACGTACATTCCCCTTCGGTAAAATCAGGGATAATATTTAAAAATGAGACGACTTTAGCCTGATCGTCCTGTACGACGATCACATCTTGTTCAGCAATTGCTACAGCATCAAACTGCCCTTGTGAAAAAATCATCTCTTTCTTATCAAATACGGTCAACCACTCATCAGATACTCTTTTTAATTCCGCAATAAACTGATCATCATGAGGCGCTAACACTAAACGAGTTTTATATCCTTTTTTTTCTAAACTATTTAAGGCATTTCGAAGTGATTTGCGGCTTTTACCTTCCAAGGAAAACAGTGATACATCCATCAATGCCTCCTGTCCGATAACTATTTTTCTTTTCCGAAGCATATTAAAATAGGACAGGCTATTTTCATCTACGCGGTAATAAACAGATTTTAATCCCAAGGAAGCACAATACCGTTCAAATTCGGCAATGACATCATCTTTATCATCATAGGCACAGACGGGTTCATCTAAAACAATTGCAAAAGCTTGACTGATCCGATAGGCAACAAAGCCATCGGTTATTTTAGAAAAATAGAGTTGCTTATCTGCCGCAATTTTAAAATAATCCATAGGTGAACCGCCAAACTGCTTGAGTAATCCCTTTGCTCTATCCAAGTCCTGTTGTTCATTATCCTCTTCTTTAATTATTCGAGGACATAAAAATGTATAAATTAACAGCATCCAAGAAAAGAGTCCTAAAAAATGGGTGATATTCAAAAACTCTCGTCCAAATGTGGTTCGTGGGATCAACTCATCATTAAATAACAAAAAGCTTTGCATCGTATAATAAAGCGATTGCTGCCAAGTAAAATCAACACCAAAATGTTTTTTATCAATCACATAAAAACAAACAAAACCAAATAAACAGACACCGGCTAATGCAATGAAAAACGTTGCAAAACCAATTTGCATCCAATTTTTATTAATCTTGATCCGATATTGCTTTCGATTGGAAATCAATAAAATGATAATAAATAACGATACTAGTGCTTCTTCATAATCTAGTGCTTTACCAATATGACCCAACAACGATAAAAATGAAAAGATAAGAGCAATCCAGTAAGCGGACCGATATCCCTTAATGAGGTATGCCGCACTCACCATAAGACCTAATCCTAAAACCAAAACCATCAACTTCGATGCATGCATCGCTTCGATGGGTAAATAATACTTTTCCAGTCGCATGCGCTCAACCAAAGGTGGTGTAGCTACTGAAATCAAATTGATAATACCCAAGAAGAAAATAGCGATGGCTGGTAAAATACGGGCTATAATCTGTCGCCCTCTCCAGATAAAGGAGATAACACCAAAAAGCAAAGGCAACCAAAATTCAAAGGAACGATATATGATCGTAATACTCAAGCCTTGCTCTTTGCTATAACCATACGACGTTAGGATGTACAGCATGGTAAACTCTACGGCACCAAGTCCCCTCAAAAAAGGAGATACCATCATCAATACAACTGTGATGGTATAGGCTACGGCGGCCGCTTCAAAAGATACATGAGTTTGTAATGCGTGCATACTGATAAATGCGTGAGCAATACCACATAACTCAATAGCAATGGAGATACCAATAGTCATCCACAAATATCCCTTATGAATATGAGCAGAAAACAGCTCATGCATGTTAACAATCAGTTTCGGAAATTTTATTTCCAACCAGCGGTATAGGCCATTTTTAACTCTGATCGACCAAAAGAATATAAAAGAAAAGCCGAGCAAAATACCCAGTACAACTAATGAAATCCAAGCATTATCAAAACTTTTATGATCAAAAATAGTATACAGAATAATGGGTACACCTATGATAAAAACGGTCAGTAAACCCACATAGCCATATATTGCTCCTGCTTGATGAATTTTTGTTGCATTGAGCTCTTTCTTTCTTAATTGTGAGGTGGTATACGCCAAAGAGCTCACACCGCCAGCGGGAAGAAAAACGCTCAAAAGATTTCTTTTTAAAAACAACTCAATGGCATCCCATAGATTCAATTTTAAACCAATTGATCGAAAGCTAAAGATGTACATGACACCTTGTAGTAATATGTACATGATGGTTATCACCAACCCGACCAACAACCAATTGAAGTCTGCTGCTGCCAACTGCGGACCGATAGATGCAATTTCTTTACGTTCGCTTCTGAAAAATACAAAAGCCAACAAGACAATAAAAACAGCCAATAACTCTTTCCAATAGGTCTTAGGAGATAGTTTTTGGATTCCGCTTAGCAATAATTTCTTCATATCTGTACTGACAAATTAGCTCCACTAAATATAAAAAGTATTTACTCACATTAAATAAACAAATTGTAATCCTTGTTTTAAAACAAGATACATTTATTTATGGCCCGCAAATAATGCCTTGATATAAATGGAAATGAATTGATATATGATCGATCTATCACTCTGCAATCCCAATTTGGTCATACTTATTTTTTGTAATCATTCTTGATTCTTAGCATGTACGATTTGATCATCAGACCTGCGCGATGAATCCCTAGCACAATTATCTTCATTTGAAAAACAAGCATTTGAAAAAATAATGAATATGGTCTAACGCTTTTTGTGTAAATTTCCGTCGATGGAAAAACAAGAAATACTTTTTATCGGTCTAGTATGGCCAGAACCCAGCTCATCTGCTGCAGGATTTCGCATCATACAATTGCTAAAAAGCTTTCAGAATAATGATAATACAATCACCTTTGCTAGTGCTGCGTCTAAATCACCATACAGCGCAGATTTAAGTGCAATGGGTATCCATGAAGTTGAAATAAAGCTCAATGATGCGAGTTTCAATGAATTTGTTCAAGCGCTCAATCCTAATATTGTTGTTTTCGACCGCTTTATGACCGAGGAGCAATATAGTTGGCGAGTCGCTCAAGTGTGTCCCGATGCTGTACGCATATTGGATACAGAAGATTTACACTTCTTAAGGCACGCTCGCCAAACCAATACCAAGAGTGGAGAGCAATTTGACCAAGCCTTACTCTATTCAGATATTGCCAAACGCGAGATCGCAGCAATCCTACGTTCAGATATATCCATCATTATTTCTGAACTTGAGATGCAGTTATTGACCAATCAATTTGCCATCAACCCATCGATTCTTTATTATTTGCCATTTTTAGAGGAAGAGATTGATGAAGCGTGCGTAGCAAGCTGGAAGACATTTGAAAAGCGCGCAGACTTTATGTTTATCGGCAATTTTATTCATGAACCGAATTGGAACACCGTACAGTATTTAAAAACCAAAATTTGGCCGTTACTGAGCAGGCAGCTACCAAAAGTTAACTTAAATATCTATGGTGCTTATCCGAGTCAAAAAGTATTGCAGCTCCATAATCCCAAGGAAAGATTCTTCGTTCATGGAAGAGCTGACCATGCACAGGATACCCTGTCCAATCACCGTGTACTCTTAGCTCCTATTCAATTTGGCGCAGGTGTAAAAGGGAAATTTATAGATGCTATGCAAACGGGTACGCCATCGGTGACTACAAGTATCGGAGCGGAAGCTATGTGTGGTGATTTTCCATGGAATGGTTTTATAGCCAATGAACCTGAGCTATTTGTCGCAAAGGCTATTGAATTATATACCGACAAATCTGCATGGTTAGATGCTCAGCGCCACGGGATAGCAATCATCAACCAGCGCTATGCGAGAGACAAATTTGAAGACGATTTTTTAATGACGATTCGATTTATTAAAGCACAGCTTCAGGCACACCGTCAACAAAATTTTATCGGACAGCTCTTATTACATCATTCAGTATTAAGTACCAAATATCTATCCCTTTGGATTGAAGAAAAAAACAAAAAATAGTCTTATTTTATTTTAGATCTTCCCACCATTTACCATACTGTTTATTCATATTTTTCAGATAGACAATTTCGCCCATTGTAGGCGTTAATACAGGAATCCGTTGCTGCTCTGCATATTGACTGATAAGCTCAAGTGGTTCTTTCCAATCGTGCAACGCTAATGCAAATTTGCCCGAATGCACAGGTAAAAAATGTTTTGCACCTAAATCTTTGACTTCCTTTAAGAGTTCATCGGGCATCGTGTGAATGTAATGCCAAGCTTCATTATATTGACCATTTTCCAATATCGCCAAGTCAAATGGTCCGTATTTATCCCCAATTGTTTTAAAATGCCGACCATAACCACTATCTCCGCCCAAAAACAAATTATAGGCAGCCGTCTGCAATACAAAGGAGGTCCATAGCGTGGTATTGCGTTTGAATTTTCTTCCAGAGAAGTGACGTGCTGGCGTAGAAACAATTTTAAATTCATTACCAAGAAGAGTCTCCTCATACCAGTCCAGCTCTGTGATTTTGCTTTCGGAATACCCCCATCGCTCAAAATGCGCTCCAACACCAAGCCCACAAATCACCTGTTCAGTCTGAGGTTCCAGTTCAAGAATGGTTTCATAATCCAAGTGATCGTAATGATCATGACTGATGAGCAAGAGATCTATCGGAGGAAAGTCACCTGCCTGATAAGTGTATGACATATGGAAAGGCTTGTTACTACCTGGTACCGGCGAAGCATTATGCGAAAATACTGGATCTACCAAAATAATCTTACCGTCTATCTGCAACAGATAAGACGAGTGGCCAAACCAGATCATCAGATCATCTGCGGGTAAGTTTTTAAGATCCTGCTTCATGACCGGAAGCGGTACCTGAGGACTTCTGATAGCACGATCTTTAAACAAAAAATCATACATCACTCCCACAAAACTCTGCCCTTCTTTTAATGAAGGAGTATTTTCAAGATTTTGAAATTGTCCATCCCTAAAATTAGACGACTTCTTTACACGCTCCAAACGAGCACCACTGATGTGACCGCCAAACAGAGGCAGCGTTAAATAAACATTACCCATTACAATTAGTATAATTACACTAGTAAGAACTATCTTTAAACCTTTACCGATCTTCATTTCAACCAAACTTAGATAAATTTGTATTATTTACGATTATAATTACTTGATACTTTACAAATTCTTCTTCATTTGGAATTGATGATTATTATCCAATTATTGATCCATTTGCTACTATCCAAAATTATTTCATAACGAATAAAATAACGCAATCTTCGACGGCAGTTTATTCGTTTCTCTCATTCCTATGACAAACCAGCATTGGTGTCTGCTACTGGATGTATTCTGCCTGCAGACAATATTGGACTTACTATAATCAAGAAACCTCACAGCATAGTAGACGGATGACCATACGTTATACTTTAAATTAAATGAGTGGTTTATTTTTTTACAAAAAGCTGACAGTTAAAAAGTGTTAATATGGTGTAAGATATCATTCTTGATACTACTTTTACCGCCAATATGAGAGCGATATATTTACTGGTGCTAATTTTCAATCTTCTCCTTGTACAAGGGGATGGCCAGATATCGACTTCAAGTAACCTACACCGCAATTTAATTACATCAAATTCGTCTGTAAATGGGTTAAACGCAACAAAAATAAAAGTATCGCATGTTAACAGTATCTTCAGTAAAGCGATCAATGAACGCACTTACGACCTGACAGAAGATGATGTTGAAGATGAAATCGTATTCGAATCCCATTCCATTACAATTTTTAAAAATATTGCCTTACTTAGCTATGCCCTAGCATTAATTTTTATTCTTAAAAATTTAGACAGTCGCATATCGATTTTTAGAAAGCAACCTTTTACCCCTACAGACAAATACATTGCACAGCGCGTGCTTCGCCTGTGAATCCCTACTCACTTCAGTATCTTAGATCAATCCTAAAATAAACCGCATCAGCGTGTTATATTTTTTGTGCTGTATATCTTATTTTTTGATATTGTGCAACTGAAGTGTCTCCCCCATTCTAGAAATATCAACCAACTTATTTAAATATTATTATTAAAATTTCATTCATGAAAAGAATTAGCACAGGCATGTTCGTGTGTTTGTATGTCTTATTGATCCAAACCAGCTGCTCTCCTAAAAAAGAAGAAAAGATCGAGAACATTGAGTACCAAGTGACGACTCCAATATTATTGGATACCACGATTTCCAAAAACTATGTCTCACAGATCCAGTCGATCCGTAACATCGAAATTCGAGGTTTAGAAAAAGGATATTTGCAACAAATCTATGTAGATGAAGGGCAGACCGTACAGGCAGGTCAGCTTCTGTTCAAGATAATGCCCAAGTTCTATGAAGCCGAATATTTAAAAACACAAGCACAGGTAAAAGCCGAAGAAATAGAGCTAGAAAACACAAAGGCATTGTCCGATAAAAATATTGTATCGAAAAACGAATTGGCGCTAGCACAAGCAAAAGTTGATCAAGCTAAAGCTGAGATGTCACTAGCAAAACTACATGTGACAGCTACGGAGATCCGAGCACCTTTTGCTGGTACAATCAATCGCATTCCTTTAAAATTAGGGAGCCTTGTGGATGAAGGACAACTGCTGACCACCTTATCTGACAATAGTCAAGTATATGCCTATTTCAATGTATCCGAATCGGAGTACTTAGACTATCAAACTCATATTCAAAATAGAGCCAACAACGAAGTAAATTTACTTCTTGCCAATAATGAAGTGCTAAAGTACAAAGGAAAGGTTGAAACAATAGAGAGTGAATTTAACAACGAAACAGGAAGTATTGCCTTTAGAGCACGATTTCCAAATCCAGACAAACTACTTAGAAATGGCGAGACTGGCCGTGTTCAAATGCTTGTCCCATTAAAAAAAGCATTGATCATACCTCAAAAAGCTACTTACGAGATCCAAGATAAAATCTATGTATTTGTCGTAGATAAAAATGGTGTTGTAAAATCTAGAAATATCACCATCGGGAATGAACTGCCAGATCTATACCTCGTCTCTTCAGGATTGGCAGAGACAGATCGGATCCTCATCGATGGCGTTCAAAAAGTCAAAGACGATGATAAAATCAAAGTCGAATTTGTAGCACCACAGGAGGTGATGTCCCATTTGCAAATACACGCTCAATAGTTCCACCTTAAAAAATCAACGATGTTTAATAAATTTATTCATAGACCAGTCCTGTCCATCGTCATCTCCTTGATCATTGTATTTCTTGGTGTATTATCGATGCTCAAACTGCCCATTACGCAGTTTCCTTCCATTTCACCTCCTAAAGTAAATATTACTGCAGAGTACCCTGGGGCAAATGGTGAGTTGATGGTCAAATCAGTACTTATCCCCCTTGAGCGCGCGATCAATGGCGTACCAGGTATGAAGTACATTACATCAGATGCAGGTAATGATGGCGAAGCTTCTATCCAAGTTATTTTCAACTTAGGAACGGACCCCAATCTCGCTGCGGTCAATGTACAAAATAGAGTTTCTTCTGTGATCAATAAATTACCGCCTTTAGTCGTTCGCGAAGGTGTAAAGATCACGCGTGAAGAGTCCAACATGCTCGTCTACGTCAACTTATTCAGTAAAGACCCGAAAGCCGATCAAAACTTTCTCTTCAACTACGGTGATATCAATATCTTATCCGAGCTGAAACGTATTGACGGTGTTGGTGTTGCCGATATTCTAGGTAACAGAGAATATGCCATGCGTATTTGGTTAAAACCAGATCGCATGCTGGCTTACAAAATATCTGCTGATGAAGTGTTAAAAGCTCTTGATGAACAAAGTTTAGAAGCCTCTCCTGGTAAAACGGGCGAAAGTTCGGGCAAAAGATCACAAGCATTTGAATATGTCCTTAAATATCCAGGTCGATTCAATACCAAAGAGGGTTATGAAAACATCATACTGAAATCAAATCCTAGTGGTGAAGTACTGCGCGTAAAAGATGTAGCAGATGTCGAATTTGGAAGCTCCATGTATGATATCTACTCGACCCTTAACGGCAGACCATCTGCGGCCATCGTGATCAAGCAATCGTACGGCAGTAATGCCAGTGATGTCATTAAAAATATCAAAAGCAAATTGGCGGAGATCAAAGCGACCAGCTTTCCTAAGGGAATGGATTATGAGATCAGTTATGACGTGTCTAAGTTTCTGGATGCGTCGATCGAAAAAGTAATCCATACACTGCTCGAGGCCTTTGTACTGGTGGGTATTGTAGTATTTCTATTTTTAGGCGATTGGCGATCTACCCTGATTCCCGCTATGGCAGTGCCCGTATCATTGATCGGTACGTTTGCTTTTATGTCCGTGTTCGGGATTACACTCAACCTCATCACCCTCTTTGCATTAGTGATGGCCATCGGGGTCGTGGTGGATGACGCCATCGTGGTCATCGAAGCGGTCCATGCCAAGATGGAGGAAAAAAATCTTTCACCTTTAAAAGCGACCGAAGAGGCCATGCATGAGATTAGTGGCGCGATCATCGCCATTACACTGGTCATGGCAGCTGTGTTTATCCCAGTAGCATTTATGTCGGGGCCTGTCGGTATCTTTTACAAGCAGTTTTCCATCACTATGGCAACAGCCATTATTCTATCTGGCGTAGTCGCACTGACCCTTACTCCAGCATTATGTGCCATGATCCTGAAAAATGAGCATGGAAAACCGAAGAAAAAAACATTGCTCAATAAGTTCTTGACAAGCTTTAACAACCTCTTTACTACAGGAGCCAATCGCTATCAAAACTTATTGAGTAAAATCGTCAATAAACGATTGGTCACCTTTGTACTTTTAGCAGCCTTCTGTTCCGCCATCTTCTTTTTAAACAACAGCCTGCCATCGGGATTTATTCCCAATGAAGATCAAGGGATGTTTTATGCAATCATCCAAACGCCTCCTGGGTCAACACTAGAGCGGACAAATCAAATTGCAGAGAAACTCCAGTCCATCGCCATGAATATCGATGGTGTAAAGTCTGTATCGTCATTAGCCGGTTATGAAATTCTAACTGAAGGTACCGGAGCTAACACTGGAACCTGCTTGATCAACTTAAAAAGTTGGGAAGATCGCAAAAGCTCCGTTCAGGATGTGATGCACGAGCTAGAAGAAAAGTCAAAAGATATTACTGGTGCCACCATTGAATTTTTTGGGCCTCCGGCAGTTCCCGGATACGGTGCAGCAGGGGGATTTGAATTGCGCCTTTTGGATAAAGCGGGCTCTGGTGATTTCAAAAAAATGGAAACCGTAAGTAAAGATCTCGTCAAAGAGCTGAGCAAACGCCCAGAGCTAGCATCTGTATTTACCTTTTACAGCGCTAGTTTCCCACAATTTATGTTGCATATCGACAACGAAAAAGCCGAACAAAAAGGAGTGACGATTGACAATGCGATGAGTACTTTATCCACATTGGTAGGAAGTAACTACGAAACCAGTTTTATTAAATATGATCGGCAGTATAAAGTCATGGTACAGGCATTACCGCAATATCGTGCGCAACCAGACGATATACTCAAACTATACGTGAAAAATAATAGGGATGAGATGGTACCATATGCGGCATTTATGACACTGGAAAAAGTATATGGTCTTTCCGAAATCACACGACACAATATGTATAACTCTTCGGAGATAAGTGGCTCCTCGGCTCCAGGATATAGCAGTGGCGAAGCGATTAAAGCGGTTACAGAGGTAGCCAAGGCAACATTACCTAGAGGATATGGTATTGAATGGGCAGGTATTTCTAAAGATGAAGTTTCCCGAGGTAATGAAGCCATCTACATCTTTTTGATCTGTTTGACCTTCGTATACATGATATTAGCCGCCCAATATGAAAGCTTTGTATTGCCACTAGCCGTAGTACTTTCGTTGCCTGCAGGTATTTTTGGAGCATTCCTACTGCTCAAAGTATTGGGTCTAGAAAATAATATTTATGCTCAGGTCGCCATGGTTATGCTTATCGGACTGCTTGGGAAGAATGCGGTATTGATTATCGAATTTGCTGTACAAAAACACCATGCCGGCAGTTCTGTACTTGCTGCTGCTATTGAAGGTGCGGGTGTACGATTCCGTCCTATCTTGATGACTTCTTTTGCCTTTATTGCGGGTCTAGTACCATTGGCATTTGCAACCGGGCCAGGTGCTATCGGCAACAGGACCATCGGAAGTGCGGCAGCTGGTGGTATGCTAATCGGTACCGTATTTGGATTACTGATTATACCGGGACTGTATTATATTTTTGGAAAGATAGCATCCAGAAGCAAATTGGCAAGTTACGAAAACGAGAATCCTTTATCAGAAGAAATCGATCATCATGAATAATATCAAGATAAAAAAATGGATTGGAATAGGCTTGATCTGCGTTTCAGTAGCAAGCTGTAAGGTGCCGTCCGTTCCCATCATTAAAGAAAACAACATCGTGCCTGTCGCATATAATGACAGCACAACGACAGCTTTAAAAGACAGTACGAATATGGTCGTCACGCCCTGGCGTGATTTCTTCTCCGATCATTATCTCAGCAACTTGATCGATACCGCTTTGAAAAACAATCAAGAGCTCATGATCACCTTGCAGGAGATCGAGATTGCGAAAAGTGAAGTCCGTTTTAAACAAGGTCAGTTATTGCCGACAGTAGGAGCCAAAATTGGCGCCGGAGTTGAAAAAGTAGGACGCTATACCAGTCAAGGTGCTGGCGACGCAAGTACAGATATCGTTCCGGGCAAGAAATTTCCAGATCCACTGATGAATTACGAGGCTGCACTGACAGGTAACTGGGAGATCGATATTTGGGGCAAACTCCATGATCAAAAGAAAGCAGCCATAGCCCGCTATCTCTCCACGATGGAAGGCAAGAATTTTGTCTTGACCAATCTGGTTGCCGAGGTTGCTAACAGTTATTACGAACTATTAGCCTTAGATAACCAACTCGATGTGGTGCAAGAAACCATCAAATTGCAACAGAATGCGCTTGAGGTGATCAAAGCACAAAAAGAGGCAGCTCGATCTACGGAATTGGCGGTACAAAAATTCAAAGCTGAAATGCTCAATTCGCAAAGCTTGGCTTATGAGATTAAACAGGATATTCAAGAAACGGAGAATCGGATCAATCTTTTATTGGGTAGATACGCTCAAAAGATTCCACGGGACAAAAATAGCTTTTTGACCATGGTATCACCTGCAGTTCATAGTGGCATCCCTTCACAGTTATTGGCAAATAGAGCAGATATCAGAAAGGCTGAGCTTGATTTAGCTGCTGCAAAATTAGATGTCAAAGTAGCACGTGCCGAATTTTATCCTTCTTTCAACATCTCGGCAACTTTGGGTTTAGAAGCTTTCAAGCCCTCTTACTTTGTAAAGATGCCAGAGTCGATGTTATACTCGCTTGCGGGAGAACTTGCTACACCATTAATTAATAAAAATGGTATAAAAGCTGAATTTAGTAAAGCAAGCGCACTCCAGTTGCAAGCGATGTACAACTATCAGCAAACGATATTGAGTGCATATGCCGAGGTGTCAAACAACCTATCGAAGATCAGCAATCTGCAAAAAAGTTATGATCTCAAATCGCAGCAGGTAGAAGCTTTGACCAAGTCAAATGATATCTCCAATGATCTGTTCAAGTCTGCCCGAGTTGATTACTTTGAGGTACTCATGACACAGCGGGATGCTTTGGAAGCAAAATTAGAACTGATCAAAACAAAAAGAGATCAGTTGAATACCGTAGCCGTTACCTACCGTGACCTCGGAGGTGGTTGGAAGTAAAGGGGCTGAGTGATTAAAATGCGCTTACTGAATGGTAAGCGCATTTATATTATCTTGCCATTAAGCTTACCACTTCACTCCAATCACCAATGCCATGTTTATTTCGAGCGCGAACTCTCATGTAATAGGTAACACCGGCTGTAGTAGGCGAAAAAACATTACCATAACTTGTACTTGTCTGAAAGCTTTCTTGCCATAGCGGTTGTTCAAATCCATCCAACTGACTTGTGATCTCGTATTCATAGATCAACGCGTAGGGTTGTGATTTAAATTTTATTTGTAATTGATTTTGTTGTTTACCATCAATTAAAGCTACCTGCAATAAAACACCAGGAACTTCTGGGGTACGGGGATCACGCTCAAGCACCAGACCAGAACTCAATAAAATAGATCGAGAACCCTCTGCAACTGTATTGACATAAAATGAAAGACTTCGAAGGGTTTTTACTAAGATTTGTTTGCTATCATTTTTTTCCGATCGTTCCAATATACTTCCTCCTCGACTAGCTTTCTGCCACTTGATTTTAAAGTCTTGCATCTGCATCTTGATCTCTTCTAAACTGATCGGCAAATCGGTCAATAAATGGTGTCCCTCCAAGCAGTCTACGACTTTTCCAATCAATGTATTGAACTCGTGATCATTAATTCCTGAATAATCCATAATTACTTTTTTCTTTCTCATACTGGATGCTTTGATGAGCTTAAGCTCGTTGAAATAATATTTATGATGTAGTTTCCGGATACACATCACACAAACATAAATTGATGGCAGATATAAACAGAAATCTGGGACAAAATGGGACAACAAATGGAAATGTGGGACAGTAAATATGAAATGTGGGACACCCGAATGAAAATATCTGCCCGATAAATGTGGATCCAACTATCATTTCTGTTGCCCAAATTTATCTAGAGCAACCTCATTATAGAAGAAATTGAACTACCAAATTCGGTTAAGTAATTACTATTTTTAAAAAAGTGATTACTTTATATACTGAAGTGATTACTTTTTTCTACTGAAGTGATTACTTTTTTCTACTGAAGTACTCACTTAAGAAAAGCAGTAAAGCATTAAAAAAAAATCATAATCCATATTATTTATAAAAAGGAACGGTTTATTTAATATAGGATATACTGATTATGAATAACAAATTTATAAGTAAAGAAAAGATAACCATATCTGCTCATAAACGACCACAGTACAAATATGTATAATCACAATATGATATTAAGTCAATATTTTTCAGCAATAGTGCGATGCATATTTTTTATTTTTAAGCATCATTAAATGAAAAGCAACTATTTTTTTCTAAAATAGCTGCTACCAAAATCTAGAAGGCAGTCCATGATTCAGCTCCTTTTTATATAAAAAAAACGACAGCCTCAGGATTACAGCTCTTTTCATTTACTCTTAAAATTAAACAAGAGTTTATTGATCTCGTCCATACTAGTCAAAAGTCACAAACAATTTTTCAAACATTAAAAGTAAAAAACAGTTTATATTAAAAACTACCGATAGATTTTAAACAATAGTTGTTATGTGGAAAAAGTACAATATTAATGTGATCTTGTTTGTCTGTATACTAGCCGGTTGCAAAAATGTAAAAAATGATGCAGACACCCTCTATTATGGAGGTCCCATATTAACGATGGAAGACACTATTCCTCAAGTGGAAGCATTAGCAGTAAAAGATGGAAAGATACTTTTTGCGGGAACGAAAAAAGAAGCTATGAAATACGTTGGCTCCAATACGAATGAGGTCAATTTGGAAAATAAAACGCTCATGCCTGGTTTTATTGATGTACATAGTCATATCACTTCGCGTGCCGGTATGTCACAAGCGGTAGATCTTTCTCCCAGCCCATATGGCAAGGTAAATCGTATTGCAGACTTACAAACGACATTGCGAGACTATATCAGTAAGCATCAATTGGATGCAACGACTCCTGTGCTGGGTAATGGTTATGATGATGCCATCATGACCGAGCATCGCCATCCTACGCGTGAAGAACTCGACGCTGTCAGCAGTTCAAATCCAATTATCGTTATCCATGCTTCCGGTCACGCGAGTGTGATCAACACGGCGATGTTCAAACTATTACAGATACCGGAAGATGTAAAAGATCCTCAAGGAGGTCATTATGGACGCAATCCAAAAACGAATCGATTAAATGGAAAACTGGAAGAAAATGCAAGTTTTACCGCATTGATAAAACTAACGGCATTACTTCCCAAACCTCCTGAAACAGATAGCCTCTCGCAATCAATGAAAGATTTTTTGGCTGCTCAAGATGAATGGTTTAGCTATGGGCAGACTACGGTTTGCGATGGAAGAACCATGGGGGTAGGACTTACTTTGCTCCGTGAAGCGGCTGCGAAAAAATTAATCAAAGCTGATGTTGTCTATTTCCCCGATTTTGAAGCAAATAAAAAGGAATGGCAATCGTTTTTACCACATTATATGAAATACGAAAACAGGCTCAAATTTGGTGGGTTCAAATTCTCGGATGACGGTTCGCCACAAGGAAAGACAGCTTGGTTGACACAACCCTATCTCGTTCCTCCAGAGGGACAAAGCAAAGATTATAAAGGCTTTCCAATATTTACAGATGAAGTGCTCTACGCAGATTTAAAAACAATCTTTTCAAAAAATATCACGGCCCAACTGCATGTCAATGGAGATGCTGCGATTGATCAAGCATTGCGTGTCATCGAAAAATTAAAACAAGAAGGAATCTACAAACCTGAACTTCGAGCAACCCTCATTCATGTGCAAAATAGTAGACCAGACCATATTGCTAAAATTAAAGAAATTGGCGTAATACCATCTTATTTTTCGGCACATACCTATCTATGGGGTGATTGGCACTACAATAGTGTTTTTGGCCCAGAGCGAGCAGCATTTATAAGTCCTGCCAAAGCGGCTAAAGATGCTGGAATAACATTTACCATCCATCACGATGCTCCTGTGACACCGCCAGATTTGATCACCGGTGTATATGCTGCGGTGAATAGAATAACACGTTCGGGGAGGGTACTCGGTCCAGACCAACGCATACCCGTGATCGATGCGCTAAAAGCGATCACCATCAATGCGGCATATCAATACCAAGAGGAAGATACCAAAGGTTCTTTGAAAGTTGGCAAGATCGCTGACTTGGTGATACTCAATAAGGATCCATTAACCATAGATCCAAAAGAGCTGAGGTCGATACAGGTGCAAGAAACAATCAAGGATGGTAAAACAGTATTTAAAAGATAGCTACCATAACAACTAGCTATAGGATCATAAAGCGAAAGGGGGTGAAATAAAATAAACCCTCTTTTTGTAGCCCTAAGTCTATCATCTTTTATGTATACCCATATGAACCATCATGTTAAATATTTATGAAGAACTATATTTAAATTTCCATCTTAAGACCATCAAAATAAATTTATAGAGAAATAATTGCCAAATAATCATTATATTGAGTTCTTTGTTTTTCTCATAGCGAACAATATATAAACCAATTCATGATGGCGAACTTCAATCTAAACCGCAGAAAATTCATTCAAAGCACGAGCGCAGTTTTAACATTGTCTGCTTTGCAGGCTAAAGGACTAGCTTTTACTCGTCAAAATAAAAACATGCGCGTAGGACTAATTGGCACAGGTTGGTATGGCAAAAGTGATCTTTTTAGACTTATGCAAGTCCATGATATTGATGTAGTTGCTCTGTGTGATGTCGACAGCAGACATCTACAAGAAGCAGGAAGATTGATCAGTGAGCGCCAAATATCACGAAAGGTTCCAAAGCTTTATAATGATTATAAGAAAATGCTTGCAGAAAATCAGTTGGATCTTGTGCTGATCGGCACGCCAGATCACTGGCATGCCAGACAAGCGATTGATGCCATGCGGTCGGGTGCCCATCTCTATCTCCAAAAACCGGTCAGCATCGATGTCCTAGAAGGTGAAGCGATCCTCCGTACAGCAAGAAAATATAACAAAAAGGTGCAGGTAGGTACCCAAAGAAGAAGTACAGCCCACCTCATAGATGCCAAAAACAGAGTCATTGATCAAGGAATGCTTGGTAAAATATCACATGTCGAAATGTGCTGTTACTACCATATGAGAAAAAATGGCAATCCACCATTAGAAGCTATTCCTCATTTCCTTGACTATGAAATGTGGACTGGCCCTGCTCCTTTACGTCCATATGACGGTTTGCCACACGGTGGATGGTGGCGCACTTTCATGGAGTATGGAAATGGTATCACCGGTGATATGGGTATGCACATGTTTGATACTGTTCGTTGGCTATTGCAGCTCAAATGGCCTAAAAAGATCAGTGCGACAGGAGGAATTTACGTTCAGAAAGAAGGGAAATCCAATATCGCGGATACACAGACGGCAATTTTTGAATATGATGATCTAAACTGTATATGGCAACATCGAACATGGGGAACACCTGCAGATCCAGAATATCCGTGGGCATTTATTATCTATGGAGATAAAGGGACGCTAAAAGGAAGTGTTATGAAATATGAATTTATTCCAGTTGGTAATGGAGAGCGCATTGGTATGGATGTCGTTTATGAGAAAGAAAAATTTCCAGCAGATCTCAATGAACCCCGGATCGAATTGCATACAGCTCCTGCCACTCGGCAGCATATGCTCAATCTACTATCGGCGATTAAAAATGACCATCTCCCAGTGGCAGATATCGAAGAGGGACATATCTCAACGGCAAGTTGTATTCTCGCCAATCTATCTATGTTATTGAATAGACCACTGGTCTATGACCCTATTAAAAAAATATGTGTTGATGATCCTGAAGCGACCAAATTATTAAGAAGGACTTATCGGGCACCTTGGCAACATCCGTTTTTGGATTAATTAATTAAATCCTTGATAAGGATAAAATATAAGTTCGGCAATTTATATTAATTTTTGCCGAACTTATATTTAAAATTTATGAAAGAGATTGAAACAACTGAGAATTTGTTCGGCACAATCCCGCTCACAAGACTATTCCATTAAATAATTCCAACTTCTATGAATATCTTTTATCTCCCAAGATTCCACTTTAGTTGTGTAATTATTAAAATTAGTGGTATCCCATTTGGTGATGTGATAGCCCCTGCAGAGCTTACAATAGTAAGCTCTCTTGCAAGCATATTTTCCCATCCGATGTTTGATACGCTTACCGTCCGTCTTGTTTCTAATCCGTGATTTGAATTTAAATTGGAGCATTGCCCCCTGTGCTTCGATCATTGATGGAAATCCAACTTTTCCAGTTGCACGGCATTTCCATCTTCTCCCCTTTGCTGTCTCCATGATCTGTTCATTTAAAATGTTTATATTTCAGTAAATTATTCCTTTTCAATAGGCACCTGAAGCATGACCCAGCCCTTGATACGTTTAGCAATTTTTGCTGATACCTCAAAATCGACCTTCCCTTCAAAAGGAACTTTCAGTACAATCCGAAGCCTTCCCCCTTTCAAGAGATTGCAAGCGTGTATCATATCGGCAGCTACTGCATGATAGCGGCCTATCTTCTGTACAAATCCATTTGTGTCACGTACCACTTCATTTAAGCTCCGTTGCTCACAGGCTATAGGCTCACCCATGTCCGTCTTTAGGTAAAGCTGTACGATCGGCGTATTATTATTGTTCTCAAATGCAAATAGACCCAGTTCGGAATACATAATTTTTTGAGTGAGAAATCTGTTGTTGAGTAAAAATTCCTCCTGCTCTGGATCGATTGATTTTACACGAATAAGATCTATTTCTTCCGTTAGATCCGTTTCCGTTTCAGCCCCCTCTGCCACAGTAATTTCTTCGGCCTCATTTTCAATCGATGACATGCTTTGTAACTGTTCATTAAGAATTGAAATCTTGAGATCCCGATGCAGGACCATCCGCTCTAATTCAAGAATAGAGCACCTCCTTTTATGATCGAGAGCAACAAAAAAACAGCTTGTATACAAGATATTAAAGAACAGGACACCACCAAAAATGACCAATAGCGGAAGCCAGAGCCACTCATCCTTCGGTATAGCCACAGGTCTAATCACCCCAAATAAAAATAGTGTAGGCAGTAAACAGCAAGTGAAAAGTTGGGTAGCAAAACGTTTTTGTGGATTCAGTAACCAGTTCTGCTTTCTATCAAGTACGATGATCAATGCCCGGATATAAAAGAAAGCTAGGAATACGATCAATACATAAAACAGATAGCTGACAACGATCGAGGTGTTTTCAAGCCAGGCAGCAGCAGCCCCAAGGTAACCCAGATACCAGCATACACCGCCAAAGGCAAAAGAAGCAATACATAACCAAATAAAATCTGGATAATGCACGTCTACTTCCGTACCCTTGGGATACATGATCAATTGGCTACTTTTCATAATTACTAGTTTTAATCGCACACTGCCCCATAGCTGCTAAATTATTAAACAGCTATGATAGCAGTGTATTATGAAATTTCTTGTCAGTAAGAATTTTTCGTTATCTAAATTTAGCCAATATTTCGATAAGCAGTATACTTAATTAGGAAAACGTAGCTTTCAGATTCATCATAAAGTGGCAATAAGTATCTTAAATCAAAAAAACAACTCCCTTCGCTGTTGCAATTCCAGTTCTTATTGGGAAAAGAAGACTCTTAATGTAAAAAATATGCTCTTATTGAAATATATATAACATTTAGACAGAATAGCTGTGTTTATGGGTAATTTTAATTCACAATAAACAAATGATATAAATCGCTGCTTATGAGAATAATAAACAAAAATTTCAGCTTGTTCAGTCGCAATTATATACTTATCATACTAGCAGTCTTAGTCACATTGTATGGACTTTTTTTAGCATCAACATTCTATTTACAGGTCTACAGTATTGGCTTACTTGTTTTGCTTATTCCTTGTTTGGAGATTCGCAGTCATCAGGTCGTGATGCAGCTTTTCTTTATTTTTTTTATCTGCATGATGATCAGCAGTATTTCAGTTTTTGATCGCCTGCCCTATAAGTTGCTACTGGTTTCACAGCCATTTTGGATCGCTTTAAAATATGGAATAGCCTTAGCTTTAGGTCTATGCAGCCTTGCATATTTCTTATTTTATAAAAATACAAACCTGATCAAGATCTGCTGTATTCAATTTCCGATCATGATTATTGCCTGCACCTGGTATATACGTATGATCCTGATCTTGAATAACTGTCAACATATACCAAATGCAAAATCGGTACACATTCCAGCAGTCGTGATCCAAAAATGCCCTGTCTGTTGTGATATCCATGAACTATGGTTTTCATTTCATCTTGAAGGTAAAGATCACCATGTTTCTATGGATGTCAATCCCAGATTGCATGAGCGTAGCAAAGAAGGTGATACACTTATATTGCAGGTGCACCCAGGCGCATACGGCTGGCCCTGGTACCATAAAGATATCAAAAGGAGGTATAAATGATCGTAAGTCTACAATCCCTTACACTACAGGTAGAAACCCTCGAACGTCTAGACGCGAAGGAAATACCATCTCGGTTATATTCCATTTCAGTAGCTTGTTCCGATAATTTTTCTGAGTCATTGCACGCCTATCGTCAGGCAGGTAGCGTCGATACCGCCCGTCAGGCGGTACGCTTATACCACACGCAATTACTTCGTCTGCACCAAAAGCTCAATAACTTCTGTTTGGATCGAAATATAGAAGATCGCAGTGCTTTATCAGCCCTAGAAGAACTGCTCGAGCGGATTGAATTTTTGTTTAAAAACGATATCGATCCGGGTACAATACTTCCTAATCATTATCAGCACAAGATTAGGACATATGTCGAGAACCATATCCACAGCATATTTGACAGATTAACGAGCAAGCAGATCCCTCAGGTATACTTGGACGAAATCCATTCCGCGATTAACAGTCTTTTTGAAGAAGGTAAGATCCCTTATATCCAATATCGGCACCAAGATTATATCATCCAGTTTGTGGATGCACTGCACCAACTGGCCAAAGACGACCGCAGCAATAAAAACTGGCAATTTCGCTTTTTGGTATTGATGATCAACTTCAATTTTAACCATATGGGCTTTTTCAACCGCTGGAAAGAAATGTATATGGACGATCCATCCTTTATGGATGGCCTCTTGCGCTTTCCCAAACATTTCTCCTGTATCCGGGGCTTTGCTTACAATAACAATAGCACCAGTTTACTCAAACTGATGTGCGAATATGTCCAAACTAAAACCAATGGATCACACCACGCAGCCATTGATCAAGTCGAACAATACCTCCATAGCAACTTCAATGGCAAAGAACTTACGCTCTGGATGGATCTATGCGTCAAAGCCGGTGTCACGCAATCTTCAGAAAAAAAAGAAGTGGCCTATGAATTCTCTAAATTGATCAAAACCAAGGATGGAAAATTACTTTCAACACATAGCCTAACTAAAAGTGATAAAACTGCAGAATATGAAGCTGCCGCAAACATTGATCAAATATTAATGGTCATGCGGAGCGCATTACATAAAAAATTTCCTGATTTACGCAGTTAAATACAAAAAAATGAAAAAAGTAGGGGTATACCCCCATTACCCCTACGATTCTTGCGGAATAGTATTGAAAAAAGTAGCCTAATTGATCTTGATACCCGAAATCATCAAGCAGGCAAAATCCCCTAAATTCCTTTCCATTACCCCCTCAACCCATTCAAAAGCCCTTTAAAGCGTACATCACCTTATAAAAACAAGCTTTCACTACCCCTACGGTCAGCATTTTTCCATATTATCTTTGTTTTGAAGCGTACGAATAAGCAGAAGCTGACGCTTAAACAGGTCGCCCCGTCACAACGGGGAGTAAAGGACAGTGGCGCCTTGTTTTTTAACATAAATAGTAAAACAGCATAAATAAATAATTGACGCTATTGACACTAATAAAAACATCAATATAATATATGGGCTACTACGGATAGTGATGCTCCTTTTTTGGATCTATGTCGGTATAGATAAAGTATGGCAGCTCCATGCTTTTAAGATCGCACTTACCCAGCAGCCCATTATCAGCTATTTTGCACCTGTACTTTTCTGGTTACTGCCCGTATTAGAAATAAGTCTAGGCTTATTGTTAGCATTTCCATCACAGAAGGTACAGTCTTGGGGCTGGAAAGCTTCAATCCTACTTATTTCAGTCTTTACAGTCTATATCGCGTTAGGTGTATTAGATGTGTATGAGCAGAAACCATGCATGTGCAGCAGCTTTTTGAGCAACGTCACTTGGAACACCCATCTCGTGATCAACAGCGTTATCCTAGCCTTATCGATACTTGGATGGGTATTAAATAAATCTTCCATTAAACACACGCACAAGACAGGCTTAAATGGTAAAACCAGCATTGCGCTACTGTTGATCAGCTTTCTTGTCATTAGTTCCTATACCTACAATTGTAAAACCCGTATCCGAGCAATAAATCATTGGCATACACCAGAGAGCCTATATTATCAAGAGCATAATACCGTCATGAGCCCCTTAAAAGGCTTACTGGCGTCCACATATGATCGGTACTTAGAACCGTACCGACAATTTTTTACCAAAGGTTTGCAGGCCGGTACAATTACTAACCAGTTATTGGTCTGCAATACAGAAAGGAGGATAGCAGTATGCTAACCAAATTTTTAAACAATTATGGCTACATGATATTAGGAGGAGCCATGATTTTCGGTTTTTCAGCATTTAAAAGTGCTGAGGTTTATTCAGGGAAAAAATTAAGCCCTGTCACTATTTACTTCCATGGAAATTCCCAAAGTCCAACGGAAGTGCAGGACGAATCTCGTTGGACAACCACCACAAATGGTCAAGACTGTAACACAGAAAACGTTATGGCTTGTGCTCAAGTTGTTGATGAGTCAGATCTAAATGCTTCAAATCAGTTAGATCCCTCCAAAATACAACTTGGAGCGACAAACACAACGGGTAGCAACTATATTCCTTCCCGGACAGGAGGATCTAGTAGCAGTCCTTTTAATCCAATCAATAAGGATTAAAAAAAGGTGAGAAGGGCGTCCCTACTTTTGTAAGTGACAAAGGTAGGGGCTCCTTCTTTATTATCAAATATTTCTATTGTGGATTTTGCTCTATCCCAGCCAAACGTATAATATCGTCTGGCAATGGAAGTGCGTAGGCGTTCGAGTTTGGCAACAACGTTTGTATTTCTCCGTTAACATTCCTCTGTATAACAATTTCTGCACCTTCTGCATTAAGCCTTTTTAGATCCATCCACCGCAAGCCCCTAAAAATCAATTCTCTTCTACGCTCTTTTAATATAATTGTTAGCACTTCCCTTTCATCAATTGAACTGTAAGGTTTAAAAATTCCGGTTTTGTAGCGTTTTTTCATCAGATAGTTCAAAGCATCCAAAGCCTTTTCCCTATTGCCTAATCTCAAATTACACTCTGCACGTATCAAATACATCTCATTAATAGCTATACCGGTAAACATCTTTGCTGAACCGGAATAACTCCCTTTAAATGTTGCTGTACCATCAGGTGCAACTTTAAAAAACGCCTTCTTTCGAAGATCGTTACTATCAAATGATCGGTATAGTAGCGTATCGATCAAAGCACGAGAGCTCGTCAAGTTGCTACTGGACATCAGTTCTCCATACCATACAGTTTCCTTGTTAAATATCGTAAATGGAAAGGAGGCATCTACATTTACCTCAGACAGGTTATTGTAATCCATCAGTTCTGGATATTTTTTTAGTACTTTGTCAGCATAAAGCAAAGCTTGATCGTAGTTGTGCATTGACAAATACGTACGTGCAAGCATCCCCATTGCTGCATATCGATTGGGGCGTAGGGTAAGTGCAGACTTCTCCGGTAAAAGATCAATACATGCATTCAAATCATCGATAATTTTTAAATAACATGCTGCGACAGTAGAACGACTGGAGATCTCGTTAAAATCAGAAGAATTACGTAAAACAATACCCAAATCATCCTCAGATTTTCCTTCTATAAATGCTGGCGCATAAGTCCACAACAAGTACAGATACTGACTTGCCCTATAAAAGAGCGCCGAACCTTTAACTTCGTTGTAAAATGATTCATCTACACTATTTACCGAAATAGACCTGAGCCGATCCAGCACAAGATTACAATTATAGACTGCATTGTAACCCGAAGACCAGTCATTAGGATAGTTTCTGTAATAATTTTTCCAGATGTAGGTATTTTGCGCATAGTCGATCAGATTATCGAAAATCGACTGCTTCAAATAATAATCATCGGCAGATGCCTCTCCAAATGAGGAATAGGAAAGATTCATTATACCCGTATCATCCATCAACTTTTGCAGATCTTCAAGTTTAGTTGGTACCACTAGTCCATGGTTGGACTGGATATCCAAATATTTACTACAAGAAACGAGCAATAGGATCAGAAATCCTACCGTCACTTTCATTATATTATTTTTTATAAGTATCATATATATTCACTTTTTCATTTATAACTACAACTAATTTGAGTTTGCAAAACGCACAAAATGGCGAAATTGTCATTTTCAGCGATTTTAATAAGAGATATTGAGTCCAAGGGAATATGTTTTAGGTTGTGACAATCTATAAGGAAATTCAGGATCAAAGCCAATCTTATTTGATTTCCATATAACTCCAAGGTTTGAAGCATTGAAAGATAATCCTATATCTACTTTTCGTCCGCCAATAATACACGACTTACGCCACGATGCATTTATATACTCCAAACGCAAATGGTCTCCTTTATAAACATTAATATCTGAATTTTGATAAAACTCATCAGAACCTGATACTAATGGATACCTCATACCCGGTACATGAGTGCTGGACTCATCACCGGCTTGTTGCCAACGGTCTTCAAAATCAGGATACGCAGTACCTTGAGCAAAAAGAGAGTAATAAGATGTGACCGGTTTACGAATATAATAATCAGCTTTGTAACTCATATTTAAGGAAAGCGACAAGGATTTCCAACCAAACGTATTGATGATGTTTCCAAATACCTGCGGTTTGCTCGATCCAATGTACAACACACTTTCACTATCCGCATTACCGGCATTCGCGGCATTGCGGATCGCATTATAATCTGTACTCAGCTCACCATTCAAAACTCCTTGCCCCTCTCCCTGATTATTTAAACCCATCCATTTATATGCTGCCAAAGCGTTCAATGGTTTTCCAACAATTGGTGTAATTGTATTTCCTGCACTTAGAAATGAACTGATGCTACCCTTATTTTTATCAAAATAGGAAGTAGTCTTATTTCTGTTTATGCTGACTAACAACCTGCTATCCCAAGAAAATTTTCCAGTTAGATTTTTCGAATTGATCTCGATATCCATCCCCTTTCCTACCATAGAAGCAACATTCTTTACTATAGTTCCCTGTTTTCCCCAAGTCGTATAATCATATTCTGTTTGCCCATAAAGATCTTTACCGTTTTTGATATAATAGTCGATCCGTGCTGAAATCCTTGATTTTAGAACACCGAGATCGACACCTATATTTGTGGTTCCAACTTTTTCCCATCGTAAACTAGGATCGTTGAGATTACTGATCTGAAGCATGGGGTAATTACTATAATTAGCAACCCCAACATAAGCAATGGGATCTGGCGACCTTCTTAGGTCCACATTACCGCTCAATCCATAAGTGGCTCGCATTTTCATAAAGTCTATCACTTTTATCTTAAAAAAACTTTCCTTAGATACATCCCAAGAAGTACCTACAGACCATAATGGAGACCATTTATCATTAGCATTTGCACCAAAGATATTTGCACCATCTCTTCTGATGCTTAGAGACAGTGCGTACTTATCTAAAAATTTATCAGTCAAATTGCTGTACATCGAGACAAAGCGATTCAAGTTTTTATAAAATTGCGGAGCTCCAGGTATACTTCTGCTCGATAGGTCCGGTACCAATGTAAACCTACGGGTAAAATCTACAGGACTGCTGGAAAGAGGCAAATCATGATAGCCATAGGCAGTATATGAACTACCGGTCGCCTTATGCTCCCTGATTTCGGCACCAAGAATACCTATCAAATGATGCGAACCTATTTTTTTATTAAGATCAGCTTGTGCCCGTAGAGTATAGCTTTTAGTATCCCCTAAATTATTTCGTTTGATTCCTCCCACAGGAATATTATATACAGAAGCCATATTTTCAGTCCCGATCGTCGTATATTGATTGATCAGCCTGCGCGCATCATAGCTTTGTACAGTACTCAGATCATCCGTTAATATTTGTTGATTCTGAAATTGACCGCCTACATTTAAGTTTAAAAATGTAAATAACTTATATTTGAGATTGAGACTAGAGAACCAGTCATTTGCCAAAGAATTCTTTTGGGCATACTTGTTTTCGGAGAGCGGATAATAGTTCCAGTCCAAATAACCTCTACTAAACTTATCAGCTAAATAAATTTTTCTATAATCTTTTTCAAAAGGAATCTCATTTCCTATTTCGTCAAAAAAAAGATCATACGGAACCTTTTTACCATTGTAAGTTAATGCGCCATAGTCCGGTCTCCCGATATTGCTATGTTGATTGGTATAGAGTACATTCAGATCAATCTGTATATTGTCAGTTGGCCTAAAACTATTGGAAAGCTGGATATTCAGCTTTCTATTAAAATCGTCAAGCTCAGATTTATTTCCTGTGTAGCCTGCTCCAAAAGAATACGTATAACGGTTGCTCCCACCCCTGATGTTCAAGCTATGCTGATTGACAAATGGAACCTGGTAGAATGCGTCCATAAAATTACCTCTGCCATCCTGCATTAACAGCAGATCCATAGCCTGTGTCGAATCTAAAGGGGTAATCAAGTTACGCTTTCTTCTATCTAATATATCAATCACAGGTGTGACAGCGAGATGTGGCATATATTGTAAATTAGAAGTATAGTAACCTTTGTCAAATAAAAAATTTTCAACTTCAATAAAATTCCTATTGTCCAATTGATACAACTCATGCAGATTAGGTTTTTGCTTCCAGATCAGATTAGAAGACACTGATATCTCTGTTTTTGACTCTGTGTTATATACTCCCTTTTTAGAGGTAATCACGATAACCCCATTTCCAGCACGTGCCCCCCAGATTGCACTTGCAGCAGCATCTTTTAATATGGAAACACTTGCAATGCCGTTCGGGTCAATATTATCCATATTACCTTCATAGATAAAACCATCCAATACAATTAAAGGATCGAGATTTCCATTAATGGTACTTAATCCTCTAACTGAAATATTAAGTTTCTGTAAATCTGTATTCTGGATTGCCTGATTATCAAAGCGAATGGCAGTAGTTATATTATTCAGACGTTGGAGGATACTGGTCCCCACCTGTTGATTCAACATCTTCTCATCCAGCACATCAACAGCCCCTGTAACCTCATTGGATTTTAAAGTCTGATAACCGGTATTAACCACAGCTTCATCCAGATAATTTATCTTTGGTTCCATTTCCAATATACTTTCATTTTGAAAATAAGAAGCCGTGATCGTTCTGTCTAGATATCCTATACATGAGATCGTCAAGGAATCATTCCACATACTGATCTCTGTTGAAAACTTCCCTTCAAGTGTACTGACAGCATAATTATTCAGGGTATGATTTTTAATAGATGCACCCACTAATCCTTTATCTGAACTTTTTGAAAAAATTATACCCTGTACCCAATTTTTTTTCTGCGCCATGCTTTGAAAGCTTACCAGGCTCAGAATCAGTATAAAAATATTTTTATTCATAATCTAGATTTACTATTTGGAGGCTAAATAAAAGTAAGGAAACTCCATTTTTCGCTTTTAGTAGTTGAGGATAATGCCTTTTAATTTCAGTAGAGCAATCCTTTCAGAAACAGTTAGGTCAATAAAATTTCCTGGCAAAATAAGGTCCACATGCTGACCGTAAGGATCTTCAATTACGATCGGTTGGTCCAGATACGGTCTTAAGAAATTTGCAATACCATTGAGGTTTGTATTCTGTATAACCAGATTCCTATTACCTTCATATACCCAAAATATGGGCATACCTCCTTTCGTTAACAGCGCATTATCATGGCGATCTATTTTAAGATTATACACTCCTATTTCTTCATTTTTTCTTACTACATCCAAATGGAAATTGTCAATAAGTGATTTTCGAAAATGCTCGTGCACACCTTGCTCGTCTACCGAATCCTTTGAAAAATACTGGTACCAGTATTTTTGATTCTGTAAGTCAAATAATTTCTTGATAGACATTTCATCCACACTTGGATCAAACACGTAGTTTTTTGATTCAGAATCTTTTATTTCATCCAAAAAAGCATGCTGGTACATCAATCTCAAGGCATAATTACCAACTTGATAAAGGGTCTGCCCATTAATATAATGTACATTTGGATAGATAGGATTGTAATTTACCCTAAAACCTGAGAGTACCGACATATAGTCAAATCCTGCAGTATCAGCCAATAATGGGATATTTTCGAATTTAATATTTATAATATTACCCATGCTCTGAAATGGTAATGTACCATCTTTGATCATTTTGCTGATATTTCTGTCTGAAAGATTATCACTATAAGATGTTCCTATAAATTCACCCCTTTTATTTATAATAGCTGAACGCGGAATGGAGTTATGCTCAAACAGTGCTGTAAAAATAGTATCATCCAATAGTGTTGGTAACGATGGAGAATAATTATGGTCAGCTTTATATTTTTTGAACCTTGCTTTTATCTTCTCAGGTGTATCTTTATTGCGCTTACTGTTTACAAAAATTACAATTGCATCCTGATCAAAACGGTTTTGTATCAATTCAAACTTTGGCATTCCTACAATACAAGCTGGGCATCCTGTAGACCAAAAATCCAATATGATCAGCTTTCCTTTCAGATCTGAAAACTTGATTGTTTTCTTTTTACCATCAAAATAGTTGAGCTCCAATGTTTGGTCCCAAACAGCATCGGGGATCTTGTCACCAGGGTTTAGAGGAATAAGATGAGATAACCCATCAGCCCCGCTGTCCTTGCGGGGCGTCTGAGCTGATAAACTAAACATAGAAAACATCAGGACTAATAGCGAGTAAGTCCTGATACTCTTCAATTCCGTTAAAACACAATCAAGAAAATTGAAAAACATAAGTACCAATAAAGAAAAAGCCCTTCCTATATTCATTATCTTAGAATGAGTATGTTGAATAATAGCATCAATACCAGTGGCAAGCGATTGATTTAAACTTGATTTAAAGAGGTTTGGTGCATTATTAATGCAAAACCACCCATACACCTGGCTAAATAAATTAAATCTCTTAAAAGCTCTTATTTGAAACGAAGCATTCTTCAGGCATCGATCAAGTATAGATGAAGCATAGATAGAGCGTTGATAGTGCATGGATCGTGTATCAACAGGTACCGTTTTACGCACTATCCATGCTTGACCATTACTTAGCATATGCACTACGCATGCTTGGGAGATACCTAAACAACCGTGTTCCCGTGCTGGTCTAGGCTCCGCCTGCAGATCATTAGCCAAGCTACTGGCTTTAGTAGCTCTTTGGTACCTTCTCAGTAGCTTCTCCGTACCCTCTCGGTACAGGATTGGTACACTCCCCGTGAATAACCCGTACACTAACGGTACACTCTTAGCCAATCTGAAAGTCCTATTTTGCTTCAAATTCAACAAAAAATACAGTAAAGCTATTTGGATCTGATTCGTACTTTGTTTTAACCTTGTTCGGACCTTGTTATAAACTTTCTTGTCCCTGCACCGCAGTTGCAAAGTCCCTGCACCGTCCATTTCCCGGGTCAGGGACGGGAAATAGGCGGTGCAGAAGCGGTGTATAGACGGCTTTCGGTAAAACAGCGTCCGAATCTGATTAAAAGCAGATATGGATCTGGTAGCTGCCAAAAACTGCTCCAAAACATCCATTTGTCCCTTCCTGAAAAAGGT
>NZ_DJTA01000023.1:0-97996 GCF_002440335.1 Sphingobacterium sp. UBA6320
AAAACATTCCTTTTTTTTATTGGGGAAATTCCAAATTATTTAAGCAATCCCGCCCGTTTCAGTAAGGCTTCTACAGTTGGTTCTTGACCTCTAAATTGTTTATATAAGTTCATGGGATGAACTGTCCCACCTTTGGATAAAACGGTATCTTTAAATTTTGCTGCTATCTCTTTGTTAAAAATTCCATTTTGTTTAAAGTAGTCAAATGCATCAGCATCCAGTACTTCTGCCCATTTATAACTATAATATCCCGATGAATAACCGCCATCAAAAATATGTGAAAAGGAAGTGCTCATTGCATTTTCAGCAACATCAGGATAAAGCTGTGTTGATTTAAATTGCTCTTTTTCAAATTGCTTTACATCATCTATCGCTGTAGGATCTTGACCATGCCACCCCATATCTAGCATTCCAAAGCTAAGTTGACGAAGTGTAGCCATGCCTTCTAGAAAAGAGGCACTTTCGCGTATTTTTTCCACCATTGACATAGGAATTGGCACTCCAGTGTTGTAATGTTTAGCAAATAGCGTCAATGCTTCTTGCTCGTAACACCAGTTTTCCATGATCTGACTTGGCAATTCGACAAAATCCCAGAATACAGAAGTTCCAGAAAGAGTGGGATATACGGTGTCGGCTAGCATGCCATGTAAAGCGTGACCAAATTCATGAAATAGGGTAGTAACTTCATTAAAGCTCAGTAGCGAAGGCTTGGTTGCTGTAGCTGGTGTAAAATTGCACACAATGGAAACATGCGGGCGTTCGTTTTGTCCTTCTTTTTTATATTGGGGTTTAAAAGAGGTCATCCAGGCTCCATTGCGCTTGCCTTTTCTGGGAAAAAAGTCGGCATAAAAAATAGCAATAAAGTCTCCATCCTTATTCGTTACTTCAAAGGTTTGTACCGAAGGGTGATATTTATCTATGTGTTGCACTTCACTGAAATGCAATCCAAATAGTTTTTCTGCGATTTCGAATCCACCCTGTAGTACGTTTTCAAATTTGAAATAGGGTTTTAATTGCTCATCATCAAGTTGAAATTTCTTTTGTTTTAGTTTCTCAGCATAATAAGCTCCGTCCCATTTCTCCAGTTTGTCAATACTGTCCGTTTCTTTTGCAAAAGCAGCTAATTCATCAAATTCATTTTTTGCCGCTGGTTTTGCTTTAGTCAGTAAATCAGTTAAAAATTCTCTTACTTTAGCTGGATTTTGGGCCATGCGTTCTTCTAATACAAAATGAGCATGTGTTTCATATCCTAAAAGCTGTGCACGCTGGAAGCGTAGCTTACTGATTTTTAAAACAATTTCTTCATTGTTATTCTCATTATTTTGAAAACCCTTTTTTCCTGCTGCAATACTGATCGTTTGACGTAATTCACGGTTATCGGCATAAGTGACAAATGGAATGTAACTCGGATAGTCCAAAGTAAAGATCCAGCCAGATTGGTCTTTAGATTTTGCTAATCCTGCTGCTGCTTCTTTCACTCCATCGGGCAAGCCTGCTAAATCGGCTTCGTCTGTAAGATGTAATTCATAAGCATTTGTATCGGCTAGTATATGTTCGCCATATTTTAATTTGAGTAGCGATAGTTCGCTGTCAATAGCGCGTAACTGATCTTTTTTATTGTCGGCTAGTAGCGCTCCATTTCGAACAAAATCTTTATAATTTTTTTCTAAAAGCGTCATCTGTTCTGCCGTGAGGTCTAATTCTTCTTTTTGATCATAGACTTGTTTAATTCTTTTGAAAAGGTCAAAGTTAAGCGTTATATCATTACCTAACTCCGAAAGCTTAGGCGCAATATCTTGGGCTATTTGTTCCAATTGCTCATTGGTTTCTGCAGAATGCAAATTGAAAAAAATACTGGATAGACGATCCAGTGCCATTCCTGAAAATGCAAATGCTTCAATGGTGTTTTCGAAAGTAGCAGGGTCAGTTGCTTGCGCTATAGCATCGATTTCTGCCCTGGTATTGGTTATGGCGAGATCAAATGCAGGTATAAAGTCTTCGTTTTTTATTTTAGAAAATGGTGCGGTATTGTGAACCGTCTCAAAATGTTGTGTTAAGATACTCATAAAGTAAATTTAACAGAATATTTTTAACATGCGCAGAAAAATGAAAATAACGACAGCAAGATGATATAATAGTTATTTTGTTCAGTTTGACCAAAGGTGATTGGGTATTCTTTTATGGTGTATATGGTCGTTTTGGTTCAAAGTAATTCCATAATAAATGAGATATTTTTCTAGTCAATTCTTCTGCTTCATTATGTTTGGTCCAACTTTGATCCTTAATATTATTGGTCAGTACACAGAAAACATAATCACCGCTAGGTGCATTTACCAGGACAACTTCGCCTCGAGCTTCATCGACAGATCCTGTTTTTGAGGCAGTTTTAACATATGGCGGTATTTGTGATAGCGAGCGTTCGTTGTAAAAAATATTGCCCAAATAGCGATACATCTGATCTGAAGATTTTGAGCTGATAACCTTGCCTTGATAGATCATCTCCACTAAGGTTGCCATTTCTCTTGGAGTGGTTTGTCCCCAACCGTATTTTTTCCAAATGTCGTCACGTCCAACTGTACGGGAATTAACTTTAGTATTGACTAACCCTAATTTATCCATCAGTTCATTGATGACTAAACCTCCGCCTGCAAGTTGTTGATTCCAGATAGAGGTAACATTGTCACTATAACTTATCATCAATCCAACTAGGGTAGATAGATCTGTTTCGGTGCTATCTTTGAAGAATTGCATTAAGCCAGAACCGCCATATTGCTGAGATGAACGATAAGTGAATTTTTGATCGAGATTTAATTCTCCCTTTTCTATTTTGTCAAAAACCCCAACAAGTATCGGAACTTTGACAATACTGGCTGTTGGAAAGATAGAATCTGCTTGTATCAAAACTGATTTTTGCGTTTTTAGGTTTTTTACATAGATACCAATATCTCCTTGAAAGTTTTGCGTGAGTACCCTTAATTTCCGTTCTAGTTTTATGTCAATTTTTTGAGCAAATAGCGTATATGGAACTAAGCATATCGTTGATAATAGGATTAATAAAAATTTTGTTCTCATTAGATTTAAGTTGTATCTTATAAAAGTAATGATAATTAAACTATAATTAATCGAGAAAAAATATGAATCTTTTTATGTTACTACTGGGATGTAAACCATCAGACAGACATATTGAACAGCATGATATTTACTTTGGTATCGCAAAACAATTGGGTGAATTAGTTCCATCGATTGAAAATTATTGGCCAGAGGCTAAAGATGATATTCATGTTGATTCTTGGCGGAGAGTGACGAAAGTTGGGAACTATCAAATTTCCATCTCGACTGAACCTGTAGATAATAAAGAGTTGAAATTATATTTTGTCAATCTAGGGGGGTACAAGCCCAATGATATGGAAGAGTACCATTATAAAGAGCTCGTCGTCGCTCGAGCGTTAGAGGAAGCTAAAGATTTGGCGAAAAAGACGGTTTTTTTTAAGCATCATCTATCTCCACATATTGATGATAAATATGGGATCGATGTCGATGATGTCTATGAAATCGAGGAGCTGCTGCCGTCCTTCTTTAAGGAGCAATACTATGTCAGGATTGAGCAATGTCCTGCCGCTATTTCATATGAAGATGAGATAACCAATGGTTACTTCACGATGGAGATCTTGCGAGATCAATTGGAATAAATCGCACAAGCATTGTTATAAAATGTACCCTTATTTTGATCAAGTTTACTTGTAATTTTATAACAAAAAAAGAACGTGAATAATTTGAGCAATTTATCCCGTAAAAAATTCATTCAAAGTGCTGCTATAGCTGTTGCTGGCGCATCTTTACCGATGGGCACTTTAATCGCTGATCCTATGTATGCTAATCAACCGAATAACGTAAGTTCAAAACTACAATTCAAAAATATTCGTTTGGAGACAGGTTTTAAATTTGATGAGGCTGATGTGATTGCTACGACGACAGATTTATTTTATGTTGAAGTTGAACATGGGAAAATTGTAAAAATAAGTGCTAACCAACCTCATGCAGATGCTATCGATGCTCAGGGATTGTTGATGTTGCCCTCTTTTAAAGATATGCATATTCACTTAGACAAAACTTTTTATGGAGATAAGTGGCAAGCGATCAGACGTGGGGCAGGTGGAGTGAAAGGAATGATTGCTTTGGAACAAAAGATGCTCCCAGACTTATTGAAAAATTCAACATTTAAAGCAGAAAAACTGATTGAACTTTTGCAGTCAAAAGGTACGGCATTTGCACGTAGTCATGTCAATATCGAGCCGACATCTAAATTGCAATCACTTAAAAATCTGCAGATCGCTCTTGAAAATAAGCGTAAAGGCTTTGGAGCAGAATTGGTTGCTTTTCCACAACATGGCGTATACTATACAAATAGTGTTCCTTACTTAAAGGAAGCGGCTCAAATGGATATCGACTTTATAGGTGGTGTGGATCCGTTTTCCATTGATGGGCAGATTGAAAAAACAATGGATTTTACTGTTCAACTTGCCCTGGATCATCATAAAGGAATAGATATTCACTTACATGAGTCCGGAGAGTCGGGATTGAAAACGGTGGAATACTTAATCGATAAGGTCAATGAAAATCCGGTTTTAAAAGGTAAAACATTTTTAAGCCATTGTTTTGTACTGGGAAAGATCGATAAAATAAAGCAAGAAGAAGTTGCGGAAAAATTAGGGGCTGCACAAATCGGTATCGTGTCAACAATCCCATTTGGAGGTTTAATTATGCCGATTCCGACTTTATACAAGTATAACGTGACCGTTATGACTGGTAATGACAGTATTGTGGATCACTGGAATACTTTTGGAACAGGAAGTGTTTTACAGAAAGCGAATTTGATGGCTCAGCTTTATGGTTATTCTTCTGAGTTTTTGTTATCAAGAAGTTTAAAATTGGCTACTGCAGGGCTACTTCCTTTAGATGATAAAGGAATACAGCAATGGCCTAAAATAGGGGATAAAGCTGACTTTGTACTGGTTAACGCAAGTTGTTCTGCTGAAGCCGTTTCGCGTATTTCAGATATCCGCTCTCTTGTTCATAATGGAGAATTGGTTTACTAAGCGTAACAAATTAGGTTATATTGCTATTTTCATATTTTAATTTTTCCAATAAAAATACAATGAACTTTAATTCATTCTCCACCATATTTAGTAAATTGAATTGCTAAATTTGAGGAGAATGGATAACCAACGCGATTATTTTCCTGTTTTGAATATTCAAGAGTTTACTGAAGCACCTTCGGAGCTTAGTAATTTACTATTTCATGAGCTACGTGGCTCACGTCAGATCTTAGAACCTCATAAACATGATTTCTTCATTATTTTGTTATTTGAGCAAGGGAGTGGATCGCATACCATTGACTTTAAAAGTTATACAGTTGAACAGCAACAGGTACATTTACTTTTTCCTGGTCAAGTGCATCAATGGCAATTTCAAGAGGGGACTGTTTGCTATCAATTGATGATCAATCGCGAATGGTTCGAGCTCTTTTTGCCAGATCTTCGTTTTTCTTCTTTATATTATCAACAACATCCTGTTTTTCAGATTTCAGATTCATTGTACAAGGCATTACGATATGAATTTCTTGCGATTGCACAGGAATTGAAAGATAACACTGTTCTTTGGGAAATTATTCAGACACGGAGTAAATTAATAGGCCTATTGCTGCGTAAAACTTTTGAGCTCACGTTCAATGATTTTGAAAAATACCATTCAAATCCTATTATTTCAAAATTTGTACAGCTTATCGACCTGCACTTTAAATCAGATCGGTCTGTTTCTTTTTATGCTGAAAAGCTTCATATCTCGGCTAATTATCTCAACATAGTCTGTAAAAAAGGATTTAATATAGCAGCTTCAACGTTGATACATGATCGTATCTTGTTGGAGGCAAAGCGCTTACTTAAGATTTCTGATCGAAGTGTGAAAGATATTGTTTACGAATTAGGTTTTTATGATCACGCTAGTTTTTCTAAGTTTTTTAAAAATCAGACCGGTATGACTCCTTCTCAATTTAAAGAACAAGGATAATTTGAACAACAGGTAGCATGATCTGTACATAGGTGGTCCAATCCATGATTTTTATATTTGTTATATAATCATGGATCATATGCTATCATCTCATCAATTACTTGCCAAAGGGCATTATACACTCAAAAATGTTCGTTTAGAGACTGGATTCGAATATGAAAATGAAGAAGTTATGGGTACCCTTACTGATTTATTTTGTATTGAAATTGCTAATGGAAAAATAAACGCGATTAGAGCCCACGATCCGAATGAGGACGCTATTGATATGGATGGAAAGCTGATGTTGCCAGCGTTCAAAGATATGCATGTTCATATCGACAAAACCTTATTTGGCCTACCTTGGCAAGCCCTATCTCCGAAAAGAAAAACGGTTGCTGATATGATTGCGTATGAGCAGCAGATCATCCCCGAATTATTGAAAACTTCGACACTACGTGCAGAGCAACTGATTGGTTTGCTGCAAGGCTATGGAACAACCTATGCGAGGACTCATTTCAATGTAGATCCTACATCTGGACTTCAGTCTTTTGAACATCTTTTGAGGGCATTGGAACATAAACAAGAATCATTTGAAGCAGAGCTTGTTGCTTTTCCGCAGCATGGTTTGTATTATACAGATTCGGTTCCTTTGATGAAAGAAGTGGCAAAGTATGATCAGGTTGATTTTATTGGAGGATTGGATCCCTACAGTATTGATGGAAGTGTCGAAAAACCATTAGAATTTACGGTCCAATTGGCTTTAGATCATAATAAAGGAATTGATATCCATTTGCACGAAGCAGGTCCCTCAGGAATACAAGCGATACAATACCTTATTGATAAAGCTATTGAAAATCCACAATTGCAAGGAAAAACATTTATTAGCCATGCTTTCGCATTAGCTCATCTGGATGCAAATGAAGTAGAAGAGATCGCAGAAAAATTGGCTTTTGCGCAAGTTGGTATTGCTTCTTCTGTACCTTTTAAAGGAAGGCCCATGCCTATTCCTGCATTAAGAAAATGTGGTGTTGATGTGTTAATCGGAAATGACAATGTACAAGATTACTGGAGTACATTTGGTACTGGAAATATGTTACAGAAAGCAAATCTTATAGCCCAATTGTATGGCTATGTGACAGAATTTCAGCTTTCTAGGACGTTGCAGTTTGCTACCCAGCAGATATTACCGTTGGATGATGAAGGAAAACAACAATGGCCACGTATCCATGATGATGCCCAGCTTGTCTTTGTAAATGCGACCTGCTCTGCTGAAGCAGTGTCTAGGATGTCTGCTGTACACGCATTTATGCACAATGGAAATCTTTTTGTGACACATTAAAGCTTGTCAAGGTACTATAGGAGCGGGGATGATCTTTATTTATAGGCAGTACTGATCAATTAAATTGATGTAATAGATGAAATTACAAAAAATTAACATGCAATTGTTCATTCTAAAATATAATTGACGTATTTTTGCAAATCCTAAAATCAATATGGTTTGGTTGGAATAGGGAAAAATAAATATTATGAAAAGAATAGGTGAATCCAAAAAGATTTTTGGTATTACAAAAAATGAAGATTTAGCAACGTTAAAAAAGATATATCGTGACTTAATCAAAGCTTGGCATCCGGATAAATTTCAAGATGAAGTGCAAAAAGAGGAGGCTGAGTTAAAGAGTACAGAAATTATTGAGGCTTACCACTTCTTAGTTAGTATTGCTCCTGAAACACACGAAGCCAATTTAGAAGAGTATAACAATACGATCAATAACTTTTTTATTGAGGATTTTGAATTTAAAGGTCAGACCTTAAGAGTTACATTTCAGGATAAAAGTACATATGAGTATTTTGGTGTTCCAAAAACTGTGTACACAAAGTTTCTTAATGCTGAGTCTCGTCCAAGATTTGGTAGAAGACAAATTTTCAACTCATACACATTCCGCAAAAGTGCGAATGCAATGGGAGCATAATTTAATTGCTTATCATAAAAATAGCCTTATTGATAAAACAATAAGGCTATTTTTATGCAGTTTTATTTAATTACGCTTCCGATATTGCATTGATAATATCATATTGCGTGATGATATTGATTTTGCCAAACTCATCCTCTACTAATACAGCTTGTGTATCCTTATTGATCAGTGCTGATATTTTATCAATCGATGTTTTTAAGTCAACAAATGGAAACGGTTTTGTCATAACATCTTGCACGGAAGATGATTTGAGAGCAGGATTTTCCAATAATGCACTTAAAATATCCGACTCTGTTATTTTACCAACAACCATACCTTGTTGCGTGACAGGGATCTGAGAAATATTGAGCGTTTTCATGAAATTGAATGCTTCGAATACGGTTTGTTGAACATCTGCAGTAACAATGGCCTGTTCGCTTCTTCTTTTTAAAATACTTTTTGCATTTAGTTTCTCGTCTTCTAAGAATCCACGTTCTCTCAACCAATCTTCATTATACATTTTGCCCATATATCGAGATCCGTGATCGTGAAAGATGACGACAACGAGATCGTCTTCTTTTAAACTGTCTTTTAGTTGAATAAGTCCTGCTAATGCTGATCCTGCAGAATTACCGGCAAAGATACCTTCCTTACGCGCTAATTCTCTTGTCATCAATGCCGCGTCTTTATCGGTAACTTTTTCAAAAAGATCTATTACACTAAAATCAACATTTTCTGGGAGAAAATCTTCACCTATACCTTCCGTTATATAGGGGTATATTTCATTTTTATCGAAAATACCGGTTTCTTTATATTTTTTGAATACAGAACCATAGGTGTCAATGCCCCATATTTTAATATTTGGGTTTTGTTCTTTTAGGTATCGAGCTGCACCTGAAATAGTGCCGCCAGTACCGACACCAACAACCAAATGAGTGATTTTTCCTTCTGTCTGTTCCCATATTTCGGGACCAGTTTGTTCGTAATGTGCTTGTGCATTAGAAGGATTATCGTATTGATTAGCTTTCCAGCTATTAGGGACTTCGCGTTCTAAGCGGCTTGATACCGAATAATAGGACCGTGGGTCTTCGGGATCGACATTTGTAGGACATACGATCACTTCGGCACCAAAAGCGCGTAAAGCATCGACCTTCTCTTTAGATTGTTTATCTGTAGTGGTAAAAATACATTTATAGCCTTTGACAACTGCTGCCATGGCCAATCCCATACCCGTGTTTCCTGAAGTTCCTTCAATGATTGTTCCTCCTGGTTTCAATAAACCCGCCTGCTCTGCATCTTCAATCATTTTGAGTGCCATCCTATCTTTGATCGAGTTGCCTGGGTTGGTGGTCTCGATCTTGGCTAGAATAGTTCCTTTGAGATCTTTGGTTATTTTGTTTAGTTTAACAAGAGGGGTGTTGCCTATTGTTTCTAAAATGTTATTATACCACATAAATTTACTGTTTGTTTGTACAAAAATACCAAAAATAGTCTGTTTCTTAGAATTTCAAATGTTTCACAGTCAACCCATTATTTTTAAGTTGTTTAAGTGCGTCTATTCCAATACTGATATGCGCATCCACATACTTAGCTGTGACACTCACATCACTATTAGCTGTTTTTACACCTTCAGGAATCATCGGTTGATCGGAAACTAGTAATAATGCACCTGTGGGAATCTTGTTAGCAAATCCGACACTGAAAATAGTTGCCGTTTCCATATCCACAGCCATAGCACGTATTGCCTTTAGATATTTTTTAAAGTCTTTATCGTGTTCCCATACTCTTCTATTGGTCGTGTATACTGTACCTGTCCAATAATCACGGGAATGATCACGAATAGTCGTTGAGATTGCTTTTTGTAAAGCAAAGGATGGCAATGACGGTACTTCTGCGGGGAAATAATCGTTTGATGTACCTTCACCTCTGATGGCTGCAATCGGCAAGATGAGTTCTCCAACACCGATTTTCTTTTTCAATCCGCCAGTTTTTCCTAAAAATAGGACTGCCTTTGGTGAGATCGCTGATAATAGATCCATTACAGTTGCCGCCATGGGGCTTCCCATACCAAAATTTATAATTGTAATACCACCTGCTGTCACACTCTGCATTGGTTTATCTTCTCCATAGATTGGCGCATCGTCATGCATCTCTGAAAAAATAGTGACATATTTTGAAAAATTGGTTAATAAGATATAATCTCCAAATTCTTCCAGTGGTCTTCCAGTGTAGCGTGGCAACCAGTTGTGAACGATTTCTTCTTTAGATTTTAAACCAGGTGTGATAGGGGTATCAACATTTTTTTTACTTTTTGCCATAATTCATCTATTTAATAATTTAACCTCAATTGAAGGAAGAGCGGTCTGAATAATTCATATGGTTAAAAAAAATCCCTCGCGATTAGCGAGGGATTTTTTTAAGCGACTTGCAATTTTTTGATGTCCGACTTTTCAAATTTTTTCATGGCATATTCTAAGGTGATATGCAATTCTTTTTGATTGGTCTTTTCCTTTGAAGTAGGAATTTCAAACATTGCGTCGAGCATAATAGCCTCGCATATACTTCTTAAACCACGAGCTCCAAGTTTAAACTCATCTGCTTTATCTACAATAAAGTTGTAAACTTCAGCATCAAATATTAATTCAATTCCTTCGTATTCAAATAATTTTCTGTACTGTTTGATTAACGCATTTTTAGGTACAGTCAAGATACTCAATAGTGTCTCTTTGTCCAATGGATTTAAATACGTTAATACAGGTAATCTTCCAATTAATTCTGGAATTAATCCAAAACTTTTCAAATCCTGAGGGGTGATGTATTTATATAGATTTTTTAAATCAATCTCTGCATCATCCTCATTCATGCGATAACCCACTGTCTGTGTTCGTAGGCGATTGGCGATTTTCTTTTGAATACCGTCAAATGCACCACCACAAATAAATAAAATATTGCTCGTGTTGACAGCAATCATTTTTTGATCAGGGTGTTTACGTCCACCTTGAGGCGGAACATTAACAACTGTTCCTTCTAAGATTTTCAATAACGCTTGTTGTACACCTTCTCCAGAAACATCTCTAGTGATCGACGGATTATCACTTTTGCGTGCAACTTTATCGATCTCATCAATATAAATGATTCCACGTTCAGCAGCAGCAACATCATAATCAGCAGCTTGGAGTAAACGGGTCAAAATACTTTCCACATCCTCACCTACATAACCAGCTTCTGTCAAAACTGTCGCATCCACGATGCTGAAAGGCACATTTAAAATTTTAGCGACCGTTTTAGCCAATAAAGTTTTACCCGTTCCCGTTTCACCTACAACAATCAAATTTGATTTTTCAATTTCGATTTCATCTTTATCAACTTTTTGATTTAACCGTTTGTAGTGATTGTACACCGCAACAGAGATCACTTTTTTAGCGTCGTCCTGTCCGATCACATACTGATCTAAGTGTTCTTTTATTTCTAACGGACGAATTAACTTTAACGCAGTTTGTAATGTTTTACTCTTGCGCTGTTTCAATTCTTCTGCTAGAATTTCGCCAGCTTGGTTGATACAACGATCACAGATGTGAGCGCCATCTCCGGCGATAAGCATTTGGGCATCATTTTTACTCATCCCGCAGAATGAACAATGAACACCACTGTTATTATTTTTAGCCATTACTATTTAATAATCTCCTTTTTAGGAAGTAAAATCTCATCAATCATTCCAAAGTCTTTTGCTTCAGAAGCTTTCATCCAATAATCGCGGTCAGAAGATCTTTCTACCCATTCATAAGTCTGTCCAGAGTGATCAGCAATGATGGTGTAAAGCTCTTCTTTTAATTTCATCATTTCACGTAGATTGATTTCCATATCTGAAGCAACACCCTGAGCTCCGCCTGAAGGTTGGTGGATCATGACACGTGAGTGTCTCAATGCAGCGCGCTTTCCTTTTGCACCAGCAACTAATAATACAGCACCCATAGAAGCAGCAATTCCTGTACAGATTGTCGCTACATCTGGTGCAATATATTGCATCGTATCATAAATCCCTAAACCAGCGTATACACTACCACCTGGTGAATTGATGTAGATCTGAATATCACGTTGTGCATCTGTTGATTGTAAAAACAACAATTGTGCCTGAATGATATTTGCTACTTGATCGTTAATACCATCACCTAAGAAAATAATACGATCCATCATCAAACGTGAGAACACATCCATTTGAGCTACATTTAATTGACGCTCTTCTACAATGTATGGAGTCAAATTTGTAGGTGTATTTACTTGTGCGCGTGCTATAAAACCATCAACATGTTGACTTCCAATTCTATGATGCTTAATGGCATATTTTCTGAATTCGTTTTTATCTATATTCATATTCTTTGTGATTCAAATTTATAAGACTAATATAAAACTATATTTTAAATAATAAATACTCTGCACGATTTGTTTTACATCTGAGTTACAATTCTATTAAAAGTTGATCGTAACTAGGGAGCTCTTGTATAAATAGGAATGAGCTATTTTGAAAATCAATCTTACAATAGTAATGCTCTAATCCATTGCTTACTAATAGTAACGGAATTTTATGGATAGAATTGTAATTGGCGATCTGTTCGAAGGTCGCTTGTGTAATTTTAATGTGTGGAGCTTTAAATTCCGCTAAAACTATTTTTTCACCTCGATTATTGTAGATCAATAGATCACTCCGTTTTTGAAGATCATTTAATTTTAAACCACCTTCAATTTTCATCAAGGATTTAGGATACTTTTTATTAAGGTGAAGATAATGAATCCAATGTTGACGCACCCATTCCTCAGGTGTTAAAACAAGTTTCTTTTTCCGCAGGTCATCAAAAATGAAAATCGTTTCATTTTCTTTAGTCAACTTCGCTGGATATGGCGGTAAATTTAACGGAATGGGGTTAAACATATGGCAAATATACTAATTTTTGTTTTACACCTAATAACGTTAAAAGCGGATTCCACATGACAAATTTTACTGTTCATCAATTTAGTTGTAATTTAGGGGCATCATGAATATCAGCCCTATTTTAACAGACATTAAAAAACGTAAATTTCAACCTGTGTACCTACTACACGGTGAGGAAAGTTATTTTATTGATGTCATCAGTGATGCTTTGGAGCATACTGTTCTTAATGATGCTCAAAAAGGTTTTGATCAAACCGTATTATATGGAAAAGATACTGATTTTTCAACTATTGTTAGTGCAGCTAAGCGCTATCCCATGATGAGTGACCATCAACTGATCATTATTAAAGAGGCGCAGGATCTGAAATGGAAAGATGACGAACTTTTGCTGAAGTATGTAGAACAGTGTACAGCATCTACTGTATTGGTATTTGATTATAAATATGGGAAGTTTGATAAACGTAAAAAACTGTATAAGGCCATTGAAAAAAAAGGTCTTGTTGTTGAATCTAATAAACTTTATGATGATAAGGTAGCCAGTTGGGTTATTTCCTTTATCAAAGAACAGGGATGGAATATCCACCCCCAAGCTGCCGCATTGCTTTCGGAATATTTAGGTACAGAACTTTCTAAAATTGTCAATGAGTTAAATAAACTGATGCTCAATGTCCCGAAAGAAAGGGAGATCGTTGTTTCTGATATTGAACAAAATATTGGTATTTCTAAAGATTTTAATGTCTTTGAACTGAATACTGCCTTAGCCAAAAGAAACGCATTCAAGGCTTATCAAATTGTTGATTATTTCGCAGCAAACCCTAAAAGCAATCCATTGGTTTTAGTCCTGGGTACTATTGCAGGGTATTTTACTAAGATATTAAAGTATCATTATATTGTTGACAAAAGTACAGCAGCAAAGGAGCTTGGGGTGCATCCATTTTTTCTGAAAGAATATGAACTTGCTGCCCGCAACTATAATCGTAGGAAAACATTTGCCATTATTGCAGCTTTGAAAGATGCTGATCTAAAATCTAAGGGAATGAATATCGGAAGTAATACGAATACTAAGGATATACTGACGGAATTGATATTTACAATACTTAACTAACATAATCACTTCTTTCGAAAGAGAGAAAAATATAAAGATTAACTGTAAAAAAGCCTATCTCAATTATTTTGAGATAGGTTTTTTTTGTTATTATGGCAGTGTTAAGTGTGTTTAGTGTCCTTGTTTTCAGTTATTTGCATCTAATGTTATCTTTTTGTAATATTTAAATTAAACGCTTGTTTAAATTAAACACTTGTTTAAATTTGCACACGGTTTAAAAAAAAGAAAAAATGGATTTTAGTGAGAAACAGTTAGAGATATTGCATGTAGCAGAAAAGCTTTTTTCAATAAATGGTTTTGATGGTACCTCTGTCCGTGATATTGCACATGAAGCTCAGGTTAATGTTGCTATGATCAATTATTACTTTGGATCTAAAGACAAATTGCTAGATGATCTTTTTGATTACCGGGTTGAAAAATTCAAAATGGATGAAAGTATTTTGCAGTTGACGATTCCTGTCATGGAGATATTGGATGAAATGGTGAGCTCATATATTAAATATATGAATTCCAGTTTAGCGATTTATCAGATCATTGCGATAGAAGCGGGCGTAAAGAAAAGACTGATGCTTTCTGATTCTTACAAGAATTTGAAGGTTCATAATTTACATGTTATCTCGAGTATTATTCAAAAAGGCGTGGATACAGGTGAGTTTCGTTCAGGTAATGATCCTATCCTGATACATGCAACGATGATGGGTACTTTTATGAATTTCCAGATGAATCGATCATTTTTAAAATCAGAATTAAATATTACTACAGATGAGGAGTATAGTGAATATATGGAATCTACTTTAGTAACGCATTTACAAAGAACGATTAAAGCTTTATTAACATATGAATACTAAAATAGGAAAGTTTACACTTTTACTTTTCTGTCTACAAGGCGTAGCATTTGCACAGCAAAGTACTCCCCTTACTTTGCAAGAGGTTATTCATCTTGCGCAGACACAAAGTTTAGAAGCAAAAGCTTCAGAAACAAAAATCACAGGTAAAAAATTGGAATTTGAGGCTTCAAAGAATACCTTACTTCCAGACGCTAAGTTAAGTGGACAATACTTAGCGATGACTTCTCCGGATGTCAAATTCCAGATTCCGATGTCGTCGTCTTCAGATCCCATGAGTATTAAGGCAAATCAACTGTTACTTGGTCAAGCTTCGGTCAGTATGCCGATCTATACAGGGGGTAAGATCAAAAATAGTATTGCAGCGGCTAGCAATGCTGTCAAAGCCGAGGAGTTTTCTGCACTAGCCTTGAAGGATCAATTGGCTGAGCAGGGCATCAATTTGTATATCAACTTATATAAGGCGCAGCAAACAGCACTTTTGATGGAAGAAAATATCAAAAGATCTGAACAGCGTGTTGCCGATTTTAAGGCAATGGAAGCAAATGGTATTATTCCGCGCAATGATCTTTTAAAAGCGGAATTGCAATTGTCGAATTACAAAGTTGCTTTGCAGGAAGCGCAAAAGAACGCTACTGTTTTAAATTATCAGTTGGTTAATTTCTTGAAATTGGATGAAGCAACCAAAGTCCCTGCTATCAATTTGGATGAAGCACCAATAATAGCAGATATTTCAGACGCCACTACCGCATTAACCAATAGAAATGAATTGAAAGCGCTTCAAGCACAACATGATATTGCTTTGAATAGAGTAAATATTGAAAAATCGAATGCTTTACCAAAAATTGCTTTGACAGGCGGGTATGCTGCATTGGATGTGCATAATTTGATTACTGTTAAAAATGCTGTGAATGTTGGGGTTGGAATATCTTATGATATCGGATCACTTTATAAAAATAAGAAAAATGTCAACATTGCGCGCAATCAAGTAAATCAAGTGGATGAAAATGTTGTGATGATGAACGATAAAATTAGAGTCCAAGTACAGCAAGCAAATGAAAATTATCACTTAACAATCTCTCAAAATCAGTTATATACAGAAGCCGTCAATCAAGCAAATGAAAACTATCGGATCGTAAAAGATAAATACGATAATGGGGTCGCGGATACCGATGATCTGCTTGAAGCCGATGTACAGCAATTACAATCAAAAATCAATTTAGCCATTTCAAAGGCTAATACGGTTGAAAAGTATTATGATTTGCTTTTAGTAAATGGTCAATTAACAACAAAATAATTATAAATATCAATGGAAAATCAAGAAGAAAAGAAACCATCAAATAAGAAATTTGTCTTCATTCTTATTGCTCTTATCTTAGTTGGAGGAGGGTATGGAGGTTATAAATACATACATAGTCAATCGCATGAGACTACTGATGATGCACAGGTGGATAAGAATATGAATCCGATTATCCCAAAAGTAGGGGGATATATTGCTCAGGTCTATGTGAAAGATAATGATATTGTGAAAAAAGGTGATACTTTATTTACAATAGATACCCAAGATTATTTAATTAAAGTAAAGGAGGCCGAAGCAGCTTTGTTAGGTGCAGAAGGTTCGCTTGAGGTATCAAAAGCAGATGTAAACGCTACTTCTGCAAATGTTGCAATCTCTGATGCCACAGTTCGCTCTAATATGGGTAGTATTGATGTTGCTCAAATTCGTGCAGAACAAGCTCGAAATGATTTCAACCGATATTCAAACTTGTACAACAATCACTCGATCACAAAACAGCAATATGAACAAGCGCTAACAACTAAGTTGGAAGCGGAGAAGCAGGTGGAGATTTTGAAGCAGCAACGTAATGCTTCTAATTCGCAGCGTGAAGCGGTACTTAGTAAAACAAATGTCGCAAGTAAACAAACTGCCGTAGCACAAGCAAATATAGATCGTGCGAGGGCTGCTGTTGATGCCGCTAAGTTGAATCTTTCTTATACGGTCGTAACAGCTTCTGCAGATGGTCAGATTTCCAATGTTAAAATTAGACCAGGACAAATGGTTAATCCGGGTGCTGCTTTATTTTACATCGTCGATAATCATGAAACTTGGGTCGTTGCTAATTTTAAGGAAACACAAATGAATGATATTCGAATTGGGCAAAAAGTATCAGTCATCGTTGATGCCTATCCCAATATTGAATTTGAGGGTGAAGTCAATTCATTTTCACCAGCAACAGGTTCTCGGTTTTCGTTGTTACCTCCAGATAATGCAACGGGCAATTTCGTAAAAACAGTACAACGTTTACCTGTGAAAATATTACTTACAAAAGCTAACACCGCAGATCATATTGCTTTATTGCGTCCAGGGATGAATGCAGATGTTGACGTTCATTTAAAATAAAATTATGACAGCTACACTTGATCAAGATAGCCTCATTGAATATGGGTATCGACGTGTAATCATTACCATTATAGCCGTTTTATGTGCTTTATTGGAGATTGTAGATACTACGATTGTCAATGTTGCTCTCAATGATATGAAAGGAACATTAGGAGCCACATTGACGGATATCGCTTGGGTGATAACGGCATATGCGATCGCAAATGTTATCGTGATTCCCATGACAAGTTGGCTATCGCAACAGTTTGGTCGCAAAAATTATTTTGCTGCTTCCATTATTATTTTTACGGTTGCTTCTTTTTTATGTGGTAACTCGACTAATATTTGGGAACTTGTATTTTTTAGATTTATACAAGGTATGGGTGGAGGAGCTTTGTTAGTCACCGCTCAGACTATTATTACAGAAAGTTATCCGCCGGCTAAAAGGAGTATGGCACAAGCTATTTACGGGATGGGAGTTATCGTGGGACCCACTTTAGGTCCACCGCTAGGTGGTTACATCGTAGATCATTTTTCTTGGCCTTATATTTTCTACATCAATGTACCTTTAGGTATTATTGCTGTTCTTTTAACGCTTTCATTTGTTAAGAGTCCAAAATATGGAGAAAAACAGGCAGCTAAAGATGTTGATTGGTGGGGTATGATTTTCCTTATCATGTTTATCGGTTCGCTACAATATGTGCTTGAACATGGACAGCAGGATGATTGGTTTTCTAATAGGACTATCGTTGTCTTATCCATTACTTCTGTTTTGGGATTGCTCTTTTTCGTGTGGCGGGAGTTGACTTATGACAGGCCTATTGTTAATCTCCAGGTTTTAAAGGATAAAAACTTGCAAGTGGGTGTCGTAATGAGTTTCATTTTGGGCTTTGGCTTATTTGGATCGACGTTTGTGATTCCCATTTACACCCAATCGATTTTAGGTTGGACGGCTACGGATGCAGGATTACTCCTGATCCCAAGCTCCCTCATGACGGGGTTTATGATGCCTTTCATAGGGAAGATGATTCAAAATGGTGTTCCCCAGAAATACATGGTGGCCCTAGGACTTTGTGTTTTCTTTGGTTTTTCATTCGTAATGTACAGTCGCTTGACCAATGATACAGGTGCTGAACATATGTTTTGGCCTTTGATCTTTAGAGGAGTGGGGCTCGGTTTATTATTCGTGCCCGTGATGACTTTATCACTATCGACCCTATCAGGGAAAAGTATTGGTGAAGGTGCTGCTTTTACAGGTATGATGCGCCAGTTGGGTGGTTCATTTGGTATTGCATTGATTACTACTTTTATCTCCAGGTTTACACAAAGTCACCGCGTCAATCTAATTGCACATCTTGATCCAACTAATTTTGAAGTGCAACAAAGAATCAATCAGCTACAGGCCAGTTTTGTGGCAAAAGGATTCACTCCTAATGAAGCTTTGGCAAAGGCATACCAATTACTAGAGGGGTCGGTGATGAAACAAGCAACAGTCTTATCTTATATGGATGTATTTTTGTATATCGGATTATTATTTATAGTCTGTGTGCCCTTTGTATTGATGATCAAACAAGGTAAAAATAAGGTCGATACTTCAAGTTTACACTAAAGTCATTGCAAACTTTTCATATAAGCAGCAGTAATGTAGATTACTGCTGCTTTTTTATGCTTGTTAATGCAGATTAATGGTGATCGCTTACAGAGCGAAATACGAATAAACGTCATCGGAAAACCTTGTTTCGAAAATATTTCACAGTTGTATTTAAAAAAACGGATGTAACAATTCCTGATGTTATTTGTTGTTATTGTAAAACTTGTTATCAACTTTGCCAGGTTTATCAGCAGTTGCTATCAGGACAAACTAATGGAAGATTTATGAAATTATTACTTATTCTTTTTACCGCTTTTTTCACTGCTCTACTAGGCACAAAATTAGTATATGGTGTTTGGGATTTTTTGTTTGCCGGAAACCTGGGTATGGCTGTTTTCATCATTTTTACAGGTCTTTCACATTTCAGATTCCAAAAGGGTATGGTGATGATGATCCCTGAATTTATTCCAGCAAAACTTTTTTTTGTATATCTAACTGGTGTACTCGAAATTGCTGCAGGTGTAGGTTTGATGATACCGTCATTAAGAGCTACAACAGCCATATTGTTAATCATCTTTTTTATTGTAGTTTTTATAGCTAATGTGAACTCTTCAAAAAAAATGATCAATATTTTTAAAGCCGACTACACAGGGCCAGGTATGAATTACCTGTATGCTCAAAGGCTTCCGATGCAACTTATTTTAATTGCATGGACTTGGTATTTCGGACTTTATTTAAAATAATCATCCGACAATAAAAATCCTCCTTCATCGAGAGATGAGGAGGATTAAACCAAATATAATAGAAGGGGAGGGAATATTATTTTGTTAAGATATTATCAAAAGTGATAGCCATGTAGTATAAAGCTCCAAGTGTTGGACCACCTGCATATTGAATGTAATGATTATTCAGTATATTACTTCCGCCAAGTTTTATTGTTGATTTTGACATTTTGTAACTCACCTGAGCATCAATATTATGATATGCAGACACACGTGCATTGACAAGTGGACTTTCCCAATTAAACGCATCTTGCCATTTCCAGACGACATTAAATCCAAAGTTTGGCAGTATCTGTCTATTTCCAAACGAAAGGTTTGTCGCCCACTTTGGCGTATTAAATCCGGTAACAAAAAGATCAGAATCTTTATTTTTTGTGATGTCACTATAGTTGATATTCCCAGCTACTGTATAATTTCCGCTGAAATTGTACGTAATCCCTAAAGAACTACCGTAATTGTTATAACTATTTTTTGCATTCGTATAGACGCGGTAACGCGTTTGTTTGGATCTATTGCTAGCTAGCATATCCAATACAGATGCATCTGTGTTTATTTTATCGGTAGCAGGAACAGCAACTTCTACTTGTCCCAAAAATCCATTGTACACATTGCTATAGAGATCCCAATCTATTGCTAATTTATTTTGAAGAAGGACTGCTTTATAACCAATTTCAAAAGATTTAATACTTTCTGGCTCTGTCGCTTTCAGGTTTGTGACCGTCAGTAGGCCTCGGTTCTTGAGCGCTGCATCATTGGATGTTAATCCAGTTGCAACATCTTTATTGACTGCTGCATTAAATGCGTTGACAGACTGTAATGTGTACGAATTGTCTAAATATCCAAGACCCTCATTAATATAGGAAAGTCCTCCTACGCGACGTACATTCCCATTATTGACAAATGATAATGCTTCGAAGAGTGCGGGGAAGCGATATCCATTTTGGAATGATGCTCGAAGATTATGTTTTTCTTTTAGGGTATATACTGCTGCGATCCTAGGATTTATTTTAGCTGTGAATTCGGGATTATAATCGACGCGAAGTGATCCAAAAAGTTTTAATTTTTCATCTAATAATGATTTGGTGATCTGACCAAAGCCGCCAAATTTTTTATAATAAACCTGATCACCGAAAGAGCCATTCGCTAACGGTTGGCTACGTTCGGCAATTGGTCTTTTAAAGTCAACAAAGTTATTTCCATCTGGAATGACTTCGTAAATAGTTGCATCTCCACCGACAAGCAAATTGAAGATATTGATGTGCTTGCTTAAATCCCACTGAGCATTAGCATGATAAGTTCTACTCATTTGCTTCAGTTGAGCGCCACCAGTTGCCGTTCCAGTGGCAACTCCAGCGTTTAGATGATCCCAATTGTTGATTTGTGTAATGGTATTTTTTAAATCCGCAAAATCTTTTGTTCCTGGTTCTACACGGCCGTTGTCAGCAATTTTTCTCGCATTTTGTAGTGCCTCGGTCAGTGAAGTACCCGAATTTAATTGTGTCTGTAATGAGTTTTTAAACAAGTCACGCCATGCATTGTTCGAAAGATGTGTTAGATCGAGATTATCAGCCAATGGTTTGATGTTATAGGAGTCACCTGTATTTTCTGTAGAAATATAAGTTTTGATGGAGTAGTCATTTCCTTTCAATTCTAATTTATGATTTTGGACCTTCACATTGTCGAGTTGAATTTTGTTTCCCCGTTGAAATACACCATCCATTTGACCAAATCGATAACTGTATGATAATTCGGCATTTTCGTTTAAACGGTAATGTAGTGCAGCGTCAAATTTTAAATTTTCAACTGTAGGCTTTGAAAGATCTTCCTCTTTATAACCTGTACGTCTTACAATCAGAGATTGGTTTGCTTTACCATTAATGTTCAAACCAGAAAGGGTGACAGCATTATTATTTTCATCACCATAAATATTCCAGCCATCGTAGGCGGGATTATTACTTCCTGAAAGTTCTGGGAAGCTAGGATTTGCTGTGTTTAGTGTGTTTGGATTTTGATCCTGATAAGAATTAGAAAGCCAGTCAGTTCCTCTTAAGTAGCTAAGATTGACCTTAAATGCAAATTTATTATTGAAAGATTTAGCAAAACGGACGGCATTTTCGGTTAGATTACTCAATTCGCGGCCAGTACCACCGGTATGATTTAGTCCATTTTTCGAGTATACACTTAATCCTTCGTACAAAAACGGATTTTTTGTCAATAGATTAGCCATTCCATTAATGGCATTCATACCATATAGAGCAGAAGAAGCACCAGGAGTTATTTCAATACTCGCAATATCCAATTCAGTTGGGCCAATAGCATTTCCAAGAGGCACGCCTAGGGTAGCGGCTTGCATATCCACACCATCGGCGAGCTGCACAAACCTAAAGTTGTTGGGAATATTGAAACCTCTGGTATTAGGGATTTTGAAGGTAATACTTGATGTGGTCATTTGAACCCCTTTAACATTTTCAAGGGCATCGTAAAAACTAGGAGCTGGTGATTCTCGGATAGCTCTAATATCCAGTTTTTCAATCGATACAGGAGACTTTAAGATACTTTCCTGAGTTCTTGAAGCAGTAACAACTACTTCCTTGCCTAATATAGTTTGAGTAAGTAAGGACAGATTGAGATTTGATTGTGGTCCAGTGACTTCATAGGTTTTTGTTTCAAAACCAACACCTGATACTTTTAAAGTAAAAGGATATTTTGCTTTTGTATTCAATTTGAAATCACCCTGATTATTTGTAGAAGTACCATTAACGGTTCCTTGAATCGTAACGGTAATGCCGGGTAACGGTTCCTTCGTATTTTGATCAATGATATGCCCTGTCAATTCAATGATGTTAGAACCCTGAGCAAATGATTGGGTTGTTTTCGTAAGTCCAATTATGGCTACAACTGTAAAGGTTAGTAATGTTCTTTTCATATTTAATATTAAATCTATCGATTTGGTAGACAAATATATTTTTTTGTTTTCATATTATAGAATTTATTTTCAAATAATAGTCCTTTTATTTTTTTAATGAGCTGAAATAGAGGGTTTGTAATTTTGTTTTATTGTACTTCTATGACTTTTAAAGCAAGATTTTTGATCTGTTCATATAATAAATAATTTATCTTTTAGAACTGAAATTTTTGATTTCAACTGGACTAAAATAGAAGATAGTAGAACGGATAGGAGTATATTATTGTTATTATTTTATAAAAGTAAAATTCTGTTGTAAAAGATTGTTACTACCGAAATTTTACTTCTCATCGACCAGAAATAAAAATGTAGAATTTAGATTTCTTAGATGAATCATTATTATACACACCGGGTGAAGTAAAATTTTGTAATCTTTTTGTTTATCAACACTACTGCAATTTTTGTTTAGTACTAATTAATTTTTTGATTCTGAATCATTGTTACAATAATATTGTTACATAAGACTTAATTTAAGATGAAAAACAATCGTTTGCGTTAAGTAAAATATTATATTTTTTAAATTATTTTTTATAAAATGATTTGTCTTTTCTAAATTAGGTTTATACCATTTAAACATTAAATATGAAGAATAAATCATTTTACCTTTTATGTAGTTTGATACTACTAACCGTTTTTTCCTGTAAGGATATTACACAAGATTTAGCTAATAATGATGAATCCCTTTCTGTTGTAAACAAAAGCCAAACACTTGGTTTGACCAATGAGTGGCGCAATAATCCTTACAAATTAAATGTCATTTACTTTGTACCAAACGATGTGGATTCTATTCCAAATTTCAGAAAGCGTTTAAGTAAAATATTACTAGATGCCCAAAACATGTTTGCAGACAACATGGATCGTGAGGGATTTGGAAGAAAATCTTTTAGTTTAGACTTGATCAATGATTCTCTTATTCATGTTATTTACATTGCAGGTAACTCTGGTAAAGCTACTTATCCCTATGAAGGTGGATCTGGAGCTGTAAAGGCTGAAGTAGACGCATACTATGCCTTAAATCCTACGGCAAAAAAGAGTGAACATAACTTAATTATTATCCCAACTTATAATACAGATCCGGCAAATCCTGGGGGTCCTCCTTTTTACGGAACAGGAACCACCTGTTATGCTTTGGACTATGTCAATTTAGATGCGAAAAACTTAGGAATAGGGGGAGATATCGGATGGAAAGCAACAGTTTGGATAGGGGGAATGATTCATGAGTTGGGACATGGTTTAAATGCTAGTCATAATCGTATGAATAAAACGCTAGCACCTACATTGGGTACCGCTTTAATGGGAAGTGGTAACTCCACTTATGGACTTTCAACGACATCATTGACAAAAGCGACAGCTGCAACCTTTAACAATAGCCAAGTATTTAGTGCGGTGACACGTACAGATTGGTATCAATCCGCATCTGTCGATATTACTTCATTGTCATCATCTTACACCAACAATAGTATCGTTGTCTCAGGTAAATTTACAGCCACTAAACCTGTAAAAGATGTTGTTATCTGGCATGATAGAACTCCTTATGGGGGCAATCAAGACTACGATGCGGTACAATGGGCAGCAAAGGTTATTGGAGTTGATAGTTTTAGATTCGAATGTCCACTAGCTGATTTTTACGATTTAACTAACGAGTATCAATTGAGAATTGGCTTTATGCATGAAAATGGAAGCCGTTCGACTTACAGTTACCTATATAATTTTGTCAATAGTATACCTGATTTGTCCAAGGTTGTGGTTCACGATCTATTGCCTACTACAGGTTGGTCGATCATAGCTGCTGATAGTCAAGAAAATGGTGCTCCTGCAAGTAATGTTTTGGATAAAAATAGAAGTACGATATGGCATACTCCATGGTCTTCTGCACAAACGCCGCAGCCCCATTATTTTTCTGTTAATATGGGAGCAAATCGTTCTGTAAAAGGTCTTGCTTTTCGTAATCGTGATAATCTCAACGGCGCAATGAAAGATATCAATATCTATTCGAGTACGAATGGTACAACTTGGACATTAGTGAAAACGGCACAATTGATACAAGTATCGGGTAGCTGGATTAATGTTGATCTTCCTTCTGTATTGAGTACGCGCTATTTAAAGATTGAGTCAACGAGCTCTTGGGGAAATTTCTTTTACTCTCATTTAGCTGATTTCGGAGTTTATTCAAATTAGTATGAGCGACATAAAAAGGGAGAGGTTTTGATTATTTGATCAAGACCTCTCCCTTTTGTAATAATATGAAATGCTTATTTATACATTTCGGCACGTTGTGCTTGTACGACTTCACTATTGATATATTCATCATAGGTCATCAGTTTGTCGATGATACCTTTTGGAGTCAATTCAATGATACGATTAGCTACTGTTTCAGTTAATTCGTGGTCACGAGAAGTGAACAACATTGAACCTTTGAAATCTACCATACCGTTATTCAAAGCTGTGATGGACTCTAAATCCAAGTGATTGGTTGGCTCATCAAAGATTAAGAAATTTGCACCTTGTAGCATCATTCTTGAGAACATACAACGCATTTTCTCACCACCTGATAATACAGAACATTTTTTCAATACTTCTTCGCCCGAGAATAACATCTTACCTAGGAATCCACGTATGAATTGCTCATCGGCATCAGGATTTGTGGTATAATCTCTTAACCAATCGACAAGGTTTTCAGTCCTACCTTCAAAGAAAGGAGAATTATCCATTGGCATATCTGCCGGAGTAATGGTAATACCCCATTTAATATCTCCTTCGTAATCTTTATCGCGACCCGATATGATATCGTAAAAAGCTGAAGTAATTAATGAATTGGCTCCCAAAACCGCAATTTTATCACCTTTGTTGATCATGAAGGTAATATCTTTGAAGAAAACTTCACCATTTATGGTCTTACCCAATCCCTCTACTTGTAAGGTCTGATCTCCCGGCTCTCTGTTCATGGTATTGAACATGATAGCAGGATATTTACGATTAGAAGGTTTGATCTCGTCAATATTGATTTTATCTAAAGCTTTCTTACGAGAAGTCGCTTGTTTAGATTTAGATGCATTGGCTGAGAATCGACGGATAAATTCTTGTAATTCCTTTACTTTATCTTCAGTTTTCTTATTTTGATCAGTACGCTGTTTCAACGCTAACTGTGACGATTCGTACCAGAAAGAGTAGTTACCTGTATAGATCGTCATTTTACCAAAGTCAATATCCACTGTATGTGTACAGACTGCATCTAAGAAGTGACGATCGTGGGATACGACCAATACAATTGCTTCATAAGTAGCTAAGAAATCTTCCAGCCAAGCGATCGTGTTAATATCCAAGTCGTTGGTAGGCTCATCGAGAATCAAAATATCTGGTTTCCCAAATAAAGCTTGTGCTAATAAAACACGTACCTTTTGATTACCATCAATTTCTGAAACTAATTTATAGTGAAATTCTTCTTTAATACCTAAACTACTCAATAGTGTTGCCGCATTGGATTCCGCATTCCAGCCATCCATTTCTGCAAATAAACTTTCCAATTCACCTGCACGTTCGCCATCAGCATCCGAGAAATCTTCTTTCATATAGATAGCATCTTTCTCTTTCATGATTTTGTACAGTTCTTGGTTTCCCATCATAACCGTTTCCAATACCGTAAATTCGTCGAAAGCATAGTGATCTTGGCTTAAGACCGACATTCTATCGCCAGGTGTGAAAGCAACTGAACCCGTAGAAGGGTCAATATCACCAGAAACAATTTTTAAAAAAGTTGATTTTCCAGCTCCATTGGCACCGATAATACCGTAACAATTACCAGGTGTGAATTTTAAATTGACATCTTCGAATAGTATACGTTTACCATAACGAAGAGAAAGATTTGATACATTAATCATGCTGCAAAGATAAGGTTTATTTCTATAATTTTTATTACGTTTTTATGGGTATTACAAAGTAATGAGTTTGTCTATTATGTTATTATGAGGCTGATAACTGACTATTTTAAGTCATTATCCATGAGCTCATATTATTCTATTTTGTTCATATTGTATTTCGTTTTTGAGATGTGTAAAGGTCATCTGAATTTGAGATGAATGACATGATAAATAAGCCTGTAAATTTCAGGTAAAGATCTTCATCAGAACATGTTGTTGATTAGTCTTCACCTATCATGGATAACATAACTAAAATATTGTGATATTTATTTGAATGAATTATTAATTATTTTAACAATAATTAATTTCGTTTTATATCTTTGTGTTTTATTTTAAAAAGCATATTATGAAAAGAATTTTACTATTATCATTGTCAATTGTTACACTCACTTCTTGCGCGACTCTTTTTACAGGTACCAAACAGACAGTGACCATAAAAACATTTCCAGAGGGGGCTAAAGTCGAAGTTGATGGACTTGATAGAGGAATAACACCTGTAGCGGTTAGACTTAAGAAAGGTTTTAGTGGCCAAACAGTAACCTTAAAGAAAGAGGGATATGAATTTAAAATGTTTCAGCCAGAAACTACTTTTAATCCAGTTTCTGTTTTAAATTTTATTGGGATAATTGGTTGGGGTGTAGACGCTGCTACTGGTGCAATGATGAAATATGACCCTAAAGTTTACGAGATAACGTTGGATCCTCAAAAGTAAAGATCGTTGACACGATGACTACCCATATATACCCTGTTGTACGGATTTTATTTTTTATCCTTTGCGACAGGGTTATTTGTTTTAATATAGCTTTAAGCTAACATACTAACAGTTGTAAATCATTACTTGATACACTTTTTTTTAACTTTTATCCTACATGTACCATATTTTTGTAGGTTTTTGAATTGAATACAATCTGATCGCATCATGGTTCTTGTTAAATAATGTGAAAACTAGTTAGGAGTAGATAAGTAGACCATTAATTTGATTAAATTGCTCTTTAATTGATTGGAAAATTAGAAAAAGAAAAATATGAAATGTCCAAATTGTAACGAAACGCTATTGATGACAGAGCGTCATCAAGTTGAAATAGATTACTGCCCAATCTGTAGAGGCGTGTGGTTAGACAAGGGAGAGCTGGATAAGTTAATGTCATACGCTGCGGATCAAAATAAAGTTTCTGCCACTGGTTATGAAGATCGTCCTCTCCGCACACAGCAACATAGCGAAAGATCCGATTATAGAGAAAATTATCGTGGAGATCATCACGATACACAGCACAAACACCAACAATATCCTAAAAAGAAGAAATCCTTTCTTTCTGATTTCTTTGATTTTGATTAAGGTTTAAATGTTAAGCACGCTGCGGTACAACTGTTTCAGAGTCAAATATAAACACAATGTCGCAACGATGTCCAAAAAGTAGTATTGTTCAAATTGAACGATTTACACCTAATTAGTAATTATAAAATAAGGTTTGTTAAAATTCTATTGAATTTAACAAACCTTATTTTATTTATTATCGATTATAATGATCAACAAGTCACATATATAACTTTATTTATTTCTAATATTGAATTATATTTTCTTTAAAAGAATATATTACACATTCTCGTTTGTCTTAAATCGATCTAAAGCACTTGTATTTATTTAATTTTGTCTTTTATGCATAATATATTGGCAATTGTGAAGAAATTATTTATCGAAATAGTCTCTATGTTTGCAACGCAAAATTTTTATAGATACAAAAGTGATATTTATTACCAGAATGGTAAAGCGGATTTTAACAATTGGGTTGTTATCATTTGCTATCTCAGGTGCAAAGGCATCTGATACTTTAAGAACTTCTTTGGATGACATCATCAGTAAAGCATTACTGAATTCCAAGCAAATAGAGCAATCTCGTTTGCAAATTGAAGAACGCGATTTAGCTGTCAAACAGCAACGAATGGAGTTACTCCCTGAAATTTCATTACGAGGGTCTGCAAGTTATGCAACCAATATGCCGATATATGATCAAGGCATTTTTAATAAACCTAGTCAACACGATGTAATCCATTATTTATACGATACAGGAGTTGATTTTTATTTAAATCTATATAATGGACATAAAGATTTAATGAAAATTGAATCTCGAAGATTAGAAGAGCTGCTAGCTTCAATTGAATGGGCAAATGATAAAGCACGTATCAAATTAGATGTCTGTAACCTATTCTTAGCTCTGGAAAGATCTTATATGGATAAAAAACTTATTGAATCTGATATCGGGGATCAAAAGGCACAATTACAAGAAATTAATAATCTGTATCATTCAGGTGTGGTACTACATAGTGATGTATTGCGTATGGAGCTAGAACTTTCTAAGCGTGAACTCTTGCTCGTTCAAATTGCTCACGATATCCAAGCATTAAATCAGAAGTTAAAATTCATTATTGATGTTGACGCTGAGATTATTCCGATTCCTCACGATTTTAAGCTTACGGTCGAAAGTTACGATGATGCCTGGTCATTTGCTCAATACCACGCTTTTAGCCTTCAAAAGTCAGAACAAGAAATTAGGCTAAAACAACTTGCGATTAAACAGTCACAAGCAAATTACCTTCCTGAATTGTCCTTGATAGGAAATTTTACATTTGCGAACCCCCAGATCATGCTTTATCCCTACAATAATAGCTGGTACAATCTAGGAATTGTTGGGCTTAAATTAAAAATTCCAATTTCATCCATTTATCGCAATAAACATATCGTACAAGAGGCAAAGATTTCTTTGGAACGCGAGGAGGTAAGACATCACCTGGAACAGGAGCAGATCCAAAATCAATTACTGCAAGCACATTTAGATTACAAATTAGCTTGTGTGCAGCGTGATGTATGTATCAAAAATGTGGGTCTCGCTAAAGAGAATGCACGTATTATCAAAAATAGGTACTTCAAGTCATCTGCTTTGGTAACTGATTTGCTAGATGCAGATATGGAGTATCTCAAAACCCTGTTTGAACTAGAAACTGCTAAAATCGCCATACAAAAGCACTATTATTTTATTGAATTTTTAAAAGGTACTATTTAAATGAAACCTAAATCTCGTTGGTTATTGACCGATGCTAAGTTGACAACAGCTACCAATTGGATCGCTGTCTTTGTTTTGTGTGCGCTATTATTTTGGGGAGTACGTACTTTATGGATAAGACTCAATTATGCTTATACCAATGATGCTCAGGTAACACAATATATTAATCCCATTATTTCTAGAATAGGGGGCTATGTAGTCTCTGTACATTACCAAGACCATCAAATTGTAAAACGTGGCGATACTTTACTAATTATTGATAACCGCGAATATAAATATGAGGCAGATCAGGCGAATGCTTCGGTTTATAAGGAACATGCAGAAATGAATGTTTTGAGTAGTCAAAAACACATTTTGATGGAGGAGCATGAATCTTTGAAAAAATCTATTGCAGCCAACGAAGCCCGTGTCACTAAGCAGCAGTTGGAGTTTGATCGGTATGAATTTCTTTATGAAGAGAAATCTGCTACTGCACAGCAACTGGAGGCCGTAAAAGCGACTTTGGACGTTTATAAAAGTGAATTGGCAGCTTTGCAACATAAACTGCAAGCATCACAAGAGCGGGTGCATGATGTCGAAGTTCAGAAAACAGTAGTGAATGCCGAGAAAAATAGATTATCAGCTGCTGCTGGACGCAAACATTTGGATGTCGGATATACAATAGTCCGTGCTCCATATGACGGTATGATCGGTAAGCGAAGTATTGAAGAAGGACAAATGATTAGCTCAGGCGAAGTATTGGGTTTTATAGTAAACGCAGAAACACCGACATGGGTAACAGCAAATTTTAAGGAAACACAGTTGCGTTTTCTACATATTCATGATCAAGTAGAAGTCATCGCCGATGCTTACCCAGACCGAGTGTTTAAGGGTAAAATTATTTCAATATCTCCTGCAACTGGATCGTCATTCTCTTTACTACCACCAGATAATGCTACCGGCAATTTTGTAAAGATCGTACAGCGCATTCCTGTACGAATTGAATTAGATAAAAAACAAGGTGAACAAGTCTTACGATCGGGAATGAATGTCAATGTATCTATTGCTAAACATAAGAAATAGTGAAATCAATATTTAAGCAATGGGTTCCAGAATGGCTTATTAAATTAATTTTATTCAGCTGTTTAATGCCGAGTATGGTTTTATTCTTTTTACCAGGAGCCAATGTGGAGGTTACAGCGGGGTACTATGGTTCCCAACCCAGTGATGTACAATTTTTGATTATTCTGTTTTATGCCGGATTTGTTGGATTTTACATCTTAGAACGTCGGTTTTTTCTCTTTTTTCCTGTTAAGCAGTATTATATTATATTCAATCTATTGCAGATTTTGAATTGTTATTTGATGTATCGTATTACCGATATTACGTGGGTCTATGGCTTACGTTTTATCCAGGGCATGCTGTTTGCAAGTGCTGTTAATCTCTCCATATCGATGATATTTTCACGCTTAAACAGCGAGCGGGCTAAAGAAGTCAGTTATTCCATTTTTTTTGGAATGCTACTCTGTAGTTCCCCTTTTAACAGTTTTGTAACTGCAGAATTTATAGATTCATTTAATTTTGATGAATTATACCTCTATGCCGCTTTGGCTTTTTTACCAGGTCTGCTGTTGGTATTCATCTCAATGACCTCCATACGCCACGTAAAACCTTATCCTTTATTTTCATTGGATTGGCCAAGTTGTATCTTTTTCAGCGGTCTCATTATTGCTTTTGGTTACATGATGGTGTATGGTCAAGAAGTATATTGGTTCTGGGATGCGCACATGCAACTAGCACTAGGTATAGGAATCGCATTTTTAGTATGTTTTGTTCTGCGTCAAATGACATTAAAACGAGTCTATATCAAAATTTCTATTTTTTCGAATCGTCGATTTCTTCTAGGATTACTGATTCTCTATATGATGTACATAGAACGATTTTCCCTATCAGTATCCAATCAATATTTTCTACAGGTACTCAAGGTGGATCCGATCCATCTTTCGTATATGCAGTGGTTTAATATGTTGGGAATTATTATAGGAGTTTTATGTGCTATGTACTGGATCCTTGCACATCGATCTGTGAAATGGATCTGGATTCTTGGTTATTGCTTTTTGCTAACATTTCATCAGATCATGTTCTTTTCATTTGAAAGTAAAGGCAATGATTATTATTTCTGGATTCCCCTTTGTCTACATGGGATAGGCGTAGGACTAATCATGGTACCGACTATATTATTTACGATTGCAAGCGTTAAGCCTCATTTTGCCGTTTCGGCAGCAGCGATATGTCTGGCAGCGCGGTATTTCGGGTACACCTGTAGCATCGGCTTGCAAAATTTCTTCAAATTATTTGAAAGTAATCAGCATCAACAGATATTTCAAGACTATTTGCAACGAAACAATGTTATTTTACAATCATATTTTGATAAAGAAGCCACTAAACTACTGGAAAATGGTCTTCAATTTCGTGAACAGGCTACTGCGGTAAAGCTAGTAACGGAGCGTGTCAAGAATCAATCTTTCGTTCGTTATGCTATGGATTATTATGAATTGATGTCCTTCATAAGTATCTGTATATTAATTATCATTTTTTTATCTCCAACGTTAAAAAACATGTATAAAAAACTTAAACAAAATATAGTTTCACCAGCGTAATAAAAATGCATTCATACCTATGCTAAAGTATGAATGCGTTTTTAAATATTACATAAAATGATAAAGGAACACGACATCACCGACATAGGCAGGTTTCGCATGATCTTTGATCAATAATGTTGCTTCTATAATAACTTTGATGACACCTCTTAGGTTGTTAACCGATTTTACTTTTGCTTGTAACTGAACTTCACTATCAACTAATACGGCTTGACCAAATTTTAAATTTTCGATACCATAGTTAATTTCCATCTTCACATTTTTTACCTCGGCAATCTGTTTCCAGAGGTAAGGTATTAGTGAAAGTGTCAAATATCCATGAGCGATAGTCGATTTGAAAGGTCCTTCAGATTCTGCCCTTTCTTTATCGACATGGATCCATTGATGATCCAATGTTGCATCAGCAAAACTATTGATTTGTTTCTGATCGATCTTATGCCATTGCGATAATCCCAAGAGTTTACCCTCATAGGATTTATAGTCTTCGTAATTGTTTATTGTAACCATATAAATTTGATATGTTAGTTGAAAGTGACCACTCTTGCTACCTGAGACAGTTTTTTTATTTCAATATAGCGAATATATAATAAAATTAGATGATCCTTTAATGAAAAGGGTATAAAAATTAAATCTACTTTGTAACATGCTGCATTTGATCCTAGTGCGCAAGGACGATGGACGTCAGCTGATGCTGGTAATGCGATTAAAAATTCCTATTTTTAGTACGAGATTATCTAAAGTAATATGCGAGTATATAAGAAAAATTTAAGTTGGATTATCATGGCAGCTGGATTGTTTTTCTCATCGTTTATAGACTCAGATGGTATAGCAGATACATTGCCCACATCAAAAGGAATGTATGATGTACTATTTCAAAATCATGCAGGTATTGAGATCAATCTACAAGATTTAAAAGGAAAGGTAGTAGTGATCAATTATTGGGCGAGATGGTGTGCTCCATGCATAGCAGAAATGCAGGCACTTAATCAATTATATGTAGAGCTGAAAAGCAATAAAAATATTGTTTTCATGGCAGTAGACATGGACCGGAGTATGAATAAAGCGATACGTTTTATGGAGAAAAGAAAATATAGTATTCCAGTCTATCAAATTAATTCACCACTTCCCGAAGATCTAGCTACCCGTTCTATACCAACAACAATTATATTAGATAAAAAAGGATTTTTGGTGAATAAGCATGTAGGAGCCATGAATTTTAAATCGATCAAGTTTAAAGAAGCTTTACAGCAGTTAAGCGAAGAATTGTAAGATGTCATTTTCGTTGTAAGATACACCACGTGGTCAACTTACTTGCGGCTTTACAATTATTCAATATTATACTGCCTTCAGTAAGTTTATCTCTTTCTGAAGGAAGTATAATATTTAATAAATAAAAATTGTTGAATTAAGAACCTTGCTCCTTTAAGAACCTTCGGAGGTATCAAATATTATTTTGGAAGCTTTGGATTAATCAGAAAATCATGAAATAGTTTGGTGTTTTTAGCAACTAAATATTCATATATTTTCGCCCCGTGGCTCAATCTCTTCACACCAATTTCTCCCAAAATTGCGGCTTTTGGAAGCTTGTCCGTTAAAAATAAATTGAGCGGTAATGTTGTTGCAGTGACTATCTGTTCAATATCTTCCTTACTTTCTGCTAAGGGGACAAATAGACCATCTGCACCCGCTTGACTATATATTTGTGCTCTTTTTATAGTTTCTTCAAGTGCACTCTCGTGTTTGGTCGTGTAGGTATCTGTTCTAGCATTAATAAATACATTTTTAGTCATTGCTTTAATTGCCGCAATTTTATCGGCGAGCAGGTTTGATTTTCCCAGTTTACGTACCGATTTAACAACCTTTCCATCTTCAAGATTAATTCCCACAACACCCAGATCTGTTAATTGCTTGACATACTTAGCTACTTGATCAGGATCATCCGAATAACCGGATTCAAAATCTACAGAAACAGGTAATTTGACTGATTTCACAATTCTCTCGATCATAAATAGTAAGTCATCTACAGGGATCTGCTCTCCATCGGCATAACCAAGTGAGTTGGCTATCGCGTGACTAGAGCTTCCTAATGCTTGAAATCCCGACGACTCTGCAATTTTTGCGCTCTGTGCATCCCACACATTTCCTAATATAAGAATATCATTCTGTTGATGTAGTTTTGTAAATTTCGAATATGACATATCGTTTTATTTTTATTGTAAAACATATCATCCTATGAAATTGTTTGTCAAACAACAGTAAAAGCATTTGCTTACTTTTCAGAAAGTCCAAAAATAGCGACGTGCTTGTTTTTAATATAGAGATTAAAAGTTTGTTCAGCAATATCATAGTGCAGATCTTTGCTCTCAAGTACCTGATATAGGTCTGCTTCGATATTTTCTCCCATACAAGCACGCATGGTAGTGCCTAGATTGGGAAATGAAATTTTATTACTACTTATGACAAATGGCCCGAAGAAATTATTACAGCTGGAGTTACCTGAAATACGACCGTTATGTGCATCAAATAGGAGAAATGCATTGTGTTTGGATACTTCTTTTCCATTTAGACTAATTAATTTCCATTTAAATTTTGATAAAAATGCAGCTGCGGTGGGTAAAGATATTGTGTTGGTTATAGTTTTATTTACTAGTTTCACTAAATCATATTGATATGCCGAAGCGTCTTGTGGAGGGTTTTCTAGCTTTGTGCGGTTAACGATTATGTTGTAGGTATACCCTTCTTTATAGTCAAATCCATTGATATGATCGTAAAAATATTCCCATTTGTCATTTCGATTAAATTTTACCATTAAACATTTCATCTGTCCAGATCCTTGGCAATCTACGCGTTTGTCATTGATTTCCATCTCAAGCCGTTCAGCTTTTGTTAATGATTTATGTGTTATTTTTAACAGTGAATAACGATAGCTGGGTTTATTAAGTTCCGCATTTTTTAGCTTTATTCTTCTTACACGTAGTTCATAGTTATAATGCGGGTCATAAGTAAAAGACTCAATATGAGCATAAAATGGTTCCCAGTTTATACTGTTATAATATTTAACTTGTAATGCTTGCTCGTGTGGAACGCCACTTTTTATTTTAATTGTGAAATCATTGGTTTGAGCGGATGACGTAAAACCTATGGTGGTAAGGAACAAAAGTAATAGTGCCGAGAATTTGATCATATGCTTCATTTGTAAATAGAAAACGGTGTATCATTAAAAAATATTGTACTTTTAAGGTATGAATCACTTAAACAAAGTTATTGTTTTTTACTTTTTGTTCGTACAATTTCACATTGGGTATAGTCAACTAAATCCGCAAATCTTTAAACCGCAGGTCGCTTTGGGTGAAATTGTCGATAAACAGTTAAGTGAATTGTCAGGAATTATCAATGCAAAGCAATCTTCTTATTTTTGGGTACATAACGATAGCGGTGATGATGCGCGTGTTTATTTGATCAATAAGAAAGGCAAATTAGTTTGTACCTATGAATTGGAGTCTATTCAAGTAAAAGACTGTGAAGATATAGGGCGAGTCATGATCAAAGGAAAATCATTTTTAATCTTAGCAGATATAGGTGATAATCGAGCTCGCCGTAAAAATATTAAATTGCATATATTTCCCGAACCTGTTTATAAGGATGGGGATCAATTGGTCTCCATTCCAAAGGATGATATTCGTACCGTTACGTTACGATATAAAGATGGGCCAAGAGATGCAGAAGCCTTATTTGTTGACCCAATCGATCATCAGCTTTATATCGTTTCAAAAAGAGACTTTCAATCTACCGTATATACAGCAACTGTATTTAGCAACAGTAAAAAGAACTTTAGCATGCTGACACCCGTGCAGAAATTACCCTTTACTTTTGTAACTTCTTCAGATATTAGTCCATCGGGAGACGCTATTTTGATTAAAAATCTCACGCAAATTTTTTATTGGAAAAGAAGAAGGGGTGGGTCAATTGAGCAGACTTTATCTCAAAAACCTGTCTCAATTCCTTATGAAATTGAGTCGCAAGGGGAGGCTATTGCCTTTGGTCTGGAAGGTGAGGGATTTTACACCGTAAGTGAACGTCCATTTGGATTAAAATCATATCTTTATTTTTTTGAAAAACGATAATATAATGAACAAAAGTATCAAGTATTGGCTGATCAGCCTTATTTTCGTCCTTATCTGCAGTGGTATCCAAGCTGCAACAGTCGATACGTTAAGTATCGAAAGTAAAAGTATGTCAAAAGGAATCAAAACAGTTATTGTGCTTCCTGATAAGTATGATAAAGCAGCACAATATCCAGTATTATATCTGCTACATGGTTATAGTGGCCGATATGATAACTGGGTCAATAATGCTCCAGAAATCAAGAAACTTGTCGACATCTATAATTATATTGTCGTATGTCCTGATGGAGGCTTTGACAGTTGGTATTGGGATATAGCAGGTGATAAAAACTACCAGTACGATACATTTGTGAGTCAAGAATTGGTCAATTATATAGATACACACTATGCAACAAAGAAAGATCGCTCGGCACGTGCGATAACTGGTTTAAGTATGGGAGGACATGGAGCGATGACCTTAGCTATCAACCATCAAGCGACATATGGTGCTGCAGGAAGTACCTCTGGAGGTTTAGATATTCGCCCTTTTCCTATGAATTGGAATATTAGAAATAGGATTGACACATACTCCAGTCAACCGATGGAATGGGAAGCAAAATCAGTTATTAATTTGATCCATTTACTTGAACCAAATCGCTTAGAATTAATCATAGATTGCGGTAAAGAAGATTTCTTTTATAAAGTGAATCTGGCCATACACGATAAATTGGATTATCACAATATTGCTCATACATTTATGACACGTGCAGGAGCACATAACTGGGATTACTGGTCAAAATCAATCGTTTATCAAATGGCATTTTTCAATGAATTTTTTACTAAAAAAGTAGAGTTCAAAAAAAAATAAATAAATAATTGGCTATTTTGAATAAATGATATAAATTTGTAATACTGAAATCTTTATTAATTTATTATAAACTTAATGACATAAAGCCTTGCTAACCACAAGGCTTTTTTTATCTTTGGTAAAAATCACTAATTTCATATAATGTCACGATTACTAAGACCTATCCTTTTTATTTTTTTCTGTTTCTTCTTTAATTTTTCTTTCACTTTTGCACAAAGTAAATTTCAGTATTCGGGATATATTAAGAATGCTGCAAATGGAGAGACACTTATAGGTGCGGTCGTGCGAGATCTTAATTCCAGTCAGATCGCAAGAACCAATAATTATGGTTTTTATTCAATTCAGTTGCCGTCAGGTAGCCAGTCTATTGCCATATCTTATGTTGGTTTTGATGAACGTATATTCACTTTGGATATCGATCGTGATAGTGTATTAAACGTAGATATTACACCTGCTGGACGAAAGTTGGAAGAGGTTGTCGTATCTGGTCGAAGAAAGATTGGAAATGTTTCGGGTGTGCAGACCGGATTGGTAAAGTTGGAAATTAAAGATATTAAAAATATTCCTGTTGTTTTTGGTGAGCAAGATGTGTTAAAAACCATTCAACTATTACCAGGTGTTACCAGTGGAGGCGAAGGAAGTAGTTCTTTTTATGTCCGTGGTGGTGGTGGCGATCAAAATCTAATTTTATTGGATGAAGCAGCCGTGTATAATGCATCACACCTTTTTGGTTTTTTCTCTACATTTAATTCGGATGCAATCAAAGATGTTAATTTTTATAAAGGAGGTATGCCGGCCCATTTTGGGGGCAAGGTGTCTTCCGTTATGGATATTAATATGATTGATGGTAATAACAAAAAATTCGGTGTAGAAGGAGGTATTGGATTGATCGCTTCAAGGTTAAAAGTAGAAGGCCCTATAGTTAAAGATAAGGGATCTTTTATGATCAGTGGACGTAGAACATATGCTGACTTATTTTTAAAACTATCAAAGGATGAAGATATCAATAAAAGCAAATTATTTTTCTATGACCTCAACGCTAAGGTAAACTACCGTTTTGATAATAAGAACTCCGTGTTTTTATCTGGTTACTTTGGCAAAGATGCCATGGCTTATAGTGATTTATTTGATTTCAATTGGGGGAATGCCACTGGAACAGTACGGTGGAATCATGTTTGGAACAATAAGTTGTTTAGCAACACCACATTTATTTATAGCGACTTTAACTATAATGTGAATGTTGAAGACAATTCAAATTTTAAGATCACATCTAAAATTGAAAATTTAAACTTAAAGCAAGACTTTCAATACTATCCCAATAACGATCATCAGATTAGATTTGGATTACAAGCATCTGCTCAGACCATACGTCCTGCTAGTCTGTATGGAGGAGAGGGGTCTGCCGTTAATACCATTGAAATTGAACCCCGAAAAGGATTAGAGACCGCAGTTTACATATCTGATGAGTGGACGCTTTCAGATAGATTCAAAGCACTTTATGGCTTAAGAATAAACAATTACAGTATGTTGGGCCCGGGCACCATCTATAGTTTCGATGCAGATGGAAATCAAACGGCAAAAACCCTATATGATAAAAATGATGTAATTCAAAATTACCTTACTTTGGAACCTCGACTATCATTAAATTATATGTTTAATGAAAATCAAAGTATTAAAGCATCTTTAAATCGAAATTCTCAAAATTTGCACCAGTTAACCAATACAACATCAAGTCTTCCAACAGATCAATTTGTACTGAGTTCCAATAATATAAAACCACAACTGGCCAATCAAGTTTCATTGGGATATTTCCAAAACTTCGACAACGCCAAGTATGAAGCCTCGGTAGAAGCCTATTATAAAGATCTGAAAAATCAGATCGATTTTAAAAATGGCGCAGATTTACAAGCAAATGAAATGCTGGATGGAGAACTTCTATTTGGTAAAGGTAGAGCTTATGGTATAGAATGGTTTTTGAAGAAAAACAAAGGGAAGTTAACCGGATGGTTGAGTTATACCTTATCAAAAAGTGAGCGTCAATTTGATCAGATTAATGGTGGAAAGTGGTTCAATGCACGACAAGATAAAACCCACAATGTAGCATTAGTTGCAATGTATAAGTTAACGGAGAAATGGACTTTAGGATCAACCTTTGTGTACTACACCGGTGATGCAGTTACATTTCCTTCTGGAAAGTATCAAGTCGATGGCAAAACATTATTTTATTATACGGATCGTAACAGTTACCGGATGCCCAACTATCATCGATTAGATATATCTGCAACCTACGATCCAGGTGCTAAGTTAAATAAACGATATTCGTCTTCTTGGTCATTTGCGCTTTACAATGCATATAATAGAAAAAATGCATATCTCATTGATTTCAGAGAAAATGAAGATAATCCAAATATTACAGAAGCTTATCGGATTGCACTTTTTGGAGTAATTCCTTCTGTAACCTGGAATTTTAAATTTTAATGATCCAATGATCATGGATCACTAGAACTCATGACAATGAGTATAGTTAGTTATTCATGAATGTTAAATCCCTTTTTTAAAAAAAAATATTTTGATAAAAATGAAAGTTATTTTTAATTGTATCGCGGTATTCATAATTGTCTTTTTGAATTCCTGTGAAGATAAAATTGATTTGAAATTGGATTCTGTAGCGGATAAGTATGTAATCGTAGCAGATTTGCATAATGCCAATACCGCACAGATGATCGTGATTAACCGTGCTGTTGATTTTTCTAATAACTCAGCGAGTAATCCTGTGATAGGTGCCAATGTTGTCGTGAAAAATATAACAAGTGGTCGGTCGTATCAGTTTGTTGATCAGAGCAATGGTGAATACATAATGGACCGTATGACTTTGAGAGAAGGCAACAGCTATGCCTTATCGGTTCAAATGCCAGACGGAAGCTTGTATGAATCAACCTGTACGATGCCAGCATACGTTGCTGTCGATTCTATCGGCCTAGTTCGTAAAAAAACATTCGATGAAGAATATATATATGCTTCGTTGAGCTTTTTAGATCCACCTGCAAAGGAAAATTATTATAAATATAAAATAAAATTGAATAATGAAGATTTCAAATTCAGTGATATATTTAGTGATAAGTTTAATGATGGTCTTTTTGTTGAGCATGAAATTGCCAATGAAGATAATGACATAAAAGTAGGTGATGAGATTAAAATTTTGAGACAATGTATCGCTAAAGATGTTTACACTTATTGGTCAAATATTAAAGGTCAAAATCCAGGATCTGCTGCCCCTTCAAATCCAATTTCCAATATTTCAAATGGTGCATTAGGTTATTTCAGTGTAAGTAGTGCCCAATATTATGATTTGAAAGTGTTGCAAACCAAAAAATTATAACAATTCAAAATGATAATTTTTTGATAGTAAATAAGCTATCGTTTTTGGGAGCGCATATTCAACTCTTGGAATCGCCTTTATATTATCATGGAAAACGATGATAGAACCATTTTCAGTATGTTTAATAGCATTTTTATAACACTTTTCCGGAGATAGCGATAGATCAAAATCGCCAGTGAGTACATCCCACATGATGATTTGATAGTCAGGGTATAGTTTTGCTAACTGTGATTTTGTGGCTCGGCCGTAGGGTGGACGAAAGAGATTACTTTGAGTTAATTCTTGACATTTTTGAACATTTTCAAGATAATGATCATCTGTAGTTTGCCAACCTTTTAGATGATTATAAGTATGATTGCCGACTTGATGACCCTCAATCAAAATTCTTTCGAATAAATGTGGATTTTTTTTAATATTTTCACCTACGCAAAAAAATGTCGCTTTGATGTTATATTGTTTTAATGTATCTAAAACAAAAGGAGTTAATTCTGGAATAGGCCCATCATCAAATGTGAGGTAAATTTTGTTTTCTTTCCTTGATTTATTCCAAATTGATTTTGAATAAAATAATTTAAGAAAGAAGGGTGCTTTTACAAGATACATACTTTTATATTTTAGCAAAAATATTAAAACTATTAAGTTCTTACTATGGACGATAGAAAAAATTATAAAAAAATAGCTTTTATGACCATCATGTTATCCATGATGGGACATACAAGTTTTGGACAAAGCCAAGTAACTGTTGAAGATGCGATTCGGATCACGTTGGAAAAAAATCTGCAAATTAAGCAAGCTTCTTTAAACAAGGATCTAGCGGCTCAAGATGTATTTCAGGCCAAGTCAAACTTGTATCCAGATTTGAAAATAGGGTCTAATTTTAAGAAGATTAATGGTTTTGCTTTTGATCAGGTCTCTACAACATTTGTTACTGGAAATCAATGGACTACTGGAGCTGATGCTCAGGTGTCATCGTCGGTAACCATATTTCAAGGGTTTCAAAAAATCAATCAGATCAAAGCCAATAAGTTGTTGCTGGAATCAGCTGCCACCCAAATCGAAAAGATTAAATATGATCTCATGTTATCCGTGTTGGTTAACTATTTGGAAGCAATCACTAACAGTGAGATGATGATTGCAAGCGCTCAACAAATTCTATTATCCAGAGAGCAAGTAAAAACCGATTCCATTCAATTCCAAGTTGGTAATAAAACATTGGCAGATCTTTCGCAGTCTAAAAATCAAGTTGCAACAGATGAATTGAATCTTGTCAATGCGAGAAATGCGTACGAATCGTCATTACTTGCGCTAAAGCAACTGATGGAATTGCCGCCACAAACAGACCTTCAATTGGTCAAGCCTAAGGTAGAAGCCATCAATCATGTACTAGGCCAGTACGCAGCCATAGACGTCTTTGAAAAAGCGAAAAGTTTTAATCCCGAACTGAAAAAGGCACAATTGGATAAGCAAGCAGCAATAAAAAATATCGATATTGCAAAAGGGGGCTATTTACCTTCACTTTCGATGGGTGTTAGTTATGGATCTAATTATTATTCCGAAGCCAGACATTATTTGACAAGAGAATTGATGCCATTTGGTGATCAAGTAAATCAAAATAAGTCATTTGGTGCTGGACTGACATTATCGATTCCAATTTTTGATAATAATAGAAATAGAGTAAATGTTTCAAAGGCAAGGATTAATCTACAATTGGCCGAAACCAATGTTCAACTTTTGGAAACAACTTTGAATAAAACAGTTAATCAAGCTGTTTTGGATCTTTCTGCTGCGGCCCAGAGATACCAATCAAGTATGTCCGCATTCAATAGTGCTACAGATGCTTTTCAGGTCATCAAAGAGCGTTATGATATTGGGATGGCCAATGGTATTGAATTATTTACTGCGCAGACAAACAGAAATAAAGCTGAGTTTGATTTGATTCAAGCCAAATATAATATGATCTTTAAAGATAAAATAATTGATTATTATGTTGGAAATCCTATTAAATTCGATGTCAATTAACCTTATAATGAAAATCTGAAATGGCTAAAAAGAAAAGTAAATTACCAAAAATCATACTCATCAGTGCAGTCGTTATCCTCGTATTGGTTTTGGTGGGGAGCAAATTGGGATGGTTCGGAAAAGGGGATGTGGTCAAGGTTGCAGTAGACGTAGCCAAAGAGATGAATATCAATGAACTGGTGTCGGCAAGTGGAAAAATACAACCTGAATTTGAAGTCAAATTAAGTTCTGAGGTATCAGGAGAGGTTGTAGAGTTGAACATCAAAGAAGGCGATATTGTTAAGAAAGGTCAAGTGTTATGTCGTATCAAACCAGATATTTTGCAGTCTGGATATGAGCGATCGATTGCGACCCTAAATTCACAAAAGGCAAATCTAGCTGCTGCTCAACAACAGTTGAAACAGCAACAAGCTAATTTTAGGAATGTGGAAGCTACTTATAAACGAAATTTGGAATTGTTTAATAAAAGAGTAATTTCTGCTGCAGAGATGGATAAAAGTTCATCCGAATATTATTCCGCTTTGGCAGCTATCGAAGCGCAAAAACAAAATGTACTTTCCACTAAATTTGGCATTGATCAATCACAGGCAACTGTAAAAGAGGCAAAGGATAATTTGGATCGTACCACGATCTATTCACCGAGTGATGGTGTTGTATCGTTATTGTCAATCGAATTGGGAGAGCGTGTGGTGGGGACAGCACAGATGGCTGGAACCGAAATCATGCGTATCGCTAATATGGACGCCATGGAAGTGAATGTAGATGTTAATGAAAATGATATCAACCGTGTACGTGTAGGAAATGAAGCCGAAATTGAAGTAGATGCATATCAAGATCGTAAATTTAAAGGTATCGTCACTGAAATCGCTTCTTCATCTAAAAATATTGCAACTGTTAGCGCAGGTTCTTCAACAGAACAGGTTACCAATTTTAACGTAAAAGTGAGAATCCAGTTAAGTTCTTATGAAGATCTGTTAAAAGAAAATCATGTATCTCCTTTTAAACCAGGTTTATCTGCTACGGTACAAATCTTCACAAAACAACAGAAAGGTTTAGCAATTCCAATCCAATCAGTGACCATAAGAAATGGTACTGGAGTAGATAGTTTAAGTACAGATAGCCTCAAAGAATATGTGTTTGTTTTTAACAATGGTTTGGTAAAACAGACAGTTGTCAAAACAGGGATTCAAGATGATAAAAATATCATTATTTTATCGGGACTTAAAAAAGGTGATGAAGTGGTTTCTAGACCATTTGACGCTATTTCTAAAACATTGAAGAACGATAGCAAAGTAGAAAAAGTAGATAAGAATAGCTTGTAGTGATTGTTTTTGAAGTATTTGTTTGATTTACAGTTTTTTTTGATTTATATAAAAATTTCTGTATTTTAAATAAAACTAATTCAGCGTGTTACAGCAGTTTTTTAAATATTTTAAGTTATCCAGAACTGAACAGAATGGTTTCTTTGTACTCTGTACATTGATATTATTGCTGTTCAGTTTTCCTTATATGGCCAATTTTTTTAATAAAACTGATTATGACTCGTATACTATTCAAGCATTTTCACTGTCTGAAAAAGCGGCAATCGCTAGTTCTGATCATCAAAGAGCTGAATCTTCAATGAGAATGAATACCCCCACTAAAGATGTGCATACAGAAAAAAGCTTGTTTCAGTTTGATCCCAATACTTTAGATCAGAAGGGATGGATGAAATTGGGTTTTACGGAAAAGCAGGTCAAGGTTCTACTTAATTTTAGAGATAAAGGAGGAAAGTTTTACAAAAAGGAAGATCTTGCCAAAATCTATTCCATTTCGCTAGCTGAATATAAACGATTAGAAAATTTTATTGCAATTTCACCAAAGTTTACTCAAAAACAAACTCAGGATAGGTTAGAAAATCGCGCTAGTATAAGTAATAATGATTCGGGCAAGAAAAACTTATTCATCACAATCGATATCAATACTGGCGATACTACAGCTTTCATGATCTTAAAAGGAATCGGGTCCACATTGTCAAAACGAATTGTAAAATATCGAGAATCCCTAGGTGGTTTTGTTTCTATAGAACAAATTAAAGAAGTGTATGGATTACCCTCCGAAACATTTGAGGCCATACTTCCAAATTTAAAAATTAGTCCTCAGGCTTCTGTTGCCAAACTTGATATTAATCAGTTGGATGTAAAATCTTTATCTCAGCACCCTTACATCAGTTTTAAGCAGGCAACAGCAATTGTCAATTACCGTAATCAGCATGGTGGTTTTCAAAATTTAGGTGATTTAAGAAAAGTGATTCTATTAGATGATGATTTTTTGCGTAAACTTGCTCCATATTTAACATTTTAATGATGCTTGAAGAAAAATTAAAACATATCATTCGTGATATATATGATTTTCCAAAACCTGGAATCGTTTTTAAAGATATCACACCATTATTGCAAGATGCGCAGTTATGTACAGAGATGGTAGACGTATTTGTAGATAAACTCAAAGATTGTCAACTAGATGCTGTAGCGGGTATCGAAAGCAGAGGCTTTTTATTTGGATTGATGTTGGCCAATCGTTTACAGGTACCTTTTATTCCTATTCGTAAACAGGGTAAATTACCTTTTCATACGATTTCAGAATCCTATGCTCTTGAATATGGACAGGCTACTATCGAAATGCATGAAGACGCTTTTCCTAAAGGAAGTAAAGTGTTGATTCATGATGATTTATTGGCTACAGGAGGTACAGTTGTGGCTGCGAGTAAATTGATCGAAAAATTAGGTGGTGAAGTTGCTGGGTACTGTTTTGTTATAAGTTTAGATTTTTTAAATAGTCAGGGAAGATTAACCAGATTTAGTCCCCATATTTTTTCGTTAGCACATTATAAATAATTTAATTTATAAAAACCCCCAATATATTTTATGGAATGGATCTCGGACCCACAAATTTGGATTTCACTGCTTACATTGACTGTACTAGAAGTGGTACTTGGTATCGATAATATTGTTTTTATATCGATTCTCAGTGGTAAACTTCCTGCCGAGCAGCAGAAGAAAGCGCGTCAGTTAGGCTTGATATTAGCATTGGTAACGCGCGTATTATTGTTATTCTCTATCAAATGGATTATGTCATTGACAGAACCATTCATCAATCTAGCGACCACGTTTGGTATTGATAATCCCGATTGGTCCCGTTATTTGGAATTATCAGGAAGAGATTTGATTTTATTTATTGGAGGCCTATTTTTAATTTATAAAAGTACAACGGAGATACATCATAAAATGGATGGTCCACACGATGAGCAAAAAGTCAGTAAAAAAAGCGCAACTTTTATGAGTACGATCTTACAGATATTAGTTTTAGATATTGTTTTTTCACTAGATTCAGTGATTACAGCTGTTGGTATGGTAGATCAGATCGGAGTGATGGTTGCTGCCGTTATTATTGCTGTATTGATCATGTTGCTATCTGCAGAACAAATCAGTAAGTTTGTCAATGATTATCCATCGGTCAAGATGTTGGCGCTATCGTTCCTTCTTCTAATCGGAGTATCACTGACAGCAGAAGCATTTGATCAGCATATTCCTAAAGGATATATTTATTTTGCGATGGCTTTTTCTGTTCTAGTAGAATTCTTAAATATAAAAAGTGAGAAAAAACATTTGCAAAAGCAAAGCGATAAGTAAGTAAATAATTAAGCAAAACGGGATATCACATGTGATATCCCGTTTTGCTTAATTTAAAGATTATTATAAGCTCAAGTCTGCAGCTTGTGCTATTTTTTTAGGAATATCGATATTTTCCATCTTATGTGTAAACAGTTCTGATCCAGCTCCTATAGCATAAATAGGAACATAACCTGCAGAGTGATTACCAGATCCCCAAGAAATATTAGCAACTTCATTTAAAGTTTTAACAGCTATCGAAACCAGCTTGTCGTTATTCGCATAGAGGCTTTTTTCAGTTGCATTAACATGTTTGATAAAACTATTTTCATAAGCATCAAAGATTGCTTTCTCTTGATTTGCATTGACTTTAACTTGAGTCCATAATCCCAGATGATCTGACAATACAGTTTTGATTTGTTCCCAAGTAGCATTCGGTTGATTTATTCGTAATTTAGAAATTATCTTAGAGAGTTCTCCTTGTGAAACTTTTTGATTAGCAAGAGCTTTAAAGTTTAGATTACTACTTCCCGTACCCAATGTCATGCCACCAGTTTCATGGTCAGCAGTAATGATGATAAGTGTTTCTTCTGGGTATTTTAAGTAGAAATCATAAGCTACCTGAACGGCATTATTGAAATCGATCACCTCGTGCAGTGTGGTAGCAGCGTCATTGCTATGGCTTGACCAATCAATCTTGCCACCCTCGACCATCAAGAAAAAGCCTTTGTCATTATTTTTAGTAAGCGATTCAATTGCTACTTCCGTTATATCTTTAAGATTTAGATCACCATCTTTTTGGTCAATCGCAAATTTTAAAGATTCTGGATCAGTATCTTTATTATTCATCAAGATCATCTTGTTCGCTTTTGTTTTTAAACGATTATAATCTGATTTTCCGAATGCTAATGTATATCCCGATTTCTCAAATAGGTTAAAGATAGGAGTAACAGATTCTTTAGCAGCATTGGTATTATGCTTTAAAAATCCAGATCCAGCAAAAAAGTCAAAATTTGATTTTGTGATATCTGTTGCAATTTCATAATACTTGTTTCTGTTGGTTTGGTGTGCATAAAATGAAGCGGGAGTAGCATGATCAATACTTACACTTGTTGTAATGCCTACTTTTAGTCCTTTCTCTTTAGCTGCATATGCGATGCTTTTTAGTGGTTTCGTTTGTGTAGAATCCATTCCAATCACACCATTTTTTGTTTTAGAGCCGACTGCAAGGGCTGTACCACCTGCTGCGGAATCTGTAATACCATTAGAAAGAGAATATGTAGATGCAAAAGTAGCGATCGGGAATTGTGAAAAAATTAGTGGTTTCACACCGATCCGATTTTCAAGATCTGCCAGATATACTTCTGTTGAATTTACCTGATTCAATCCCATACCGTCGCCGATCATGTAGAATATATATTTCGGTTTATTTTGAGCAAATAAAATGGATAGTGATGCTAAGTAGAAAAATGCGGTTGCGAATGTACGTTTAATCATGTCTAAAGTTAAAATGAATGTTGGTTATTAAAATGAATATGTTGTGTTCATTAGGTGGCGAATATAACAAACCTATATTTGCTTAATATTAAATTTAGATTATGGGTCGAAACGAACATTATTGCTAGAATCAAGTTCGTTATATTAATCAACTAAAATTCAATTAAGCTACCACATTAAAATGCACTGGCAAAACAATTCTTGCAAGATAATTGTTACAATAGGGTGAAATTGTATAATATCACTTGATATAGCAATATCACTTACTATAAAAGATAAACTAAAATTTGAACATTATGGAAATGAATCTTTTAAATTCTGCTAAAGAATTTTTTAACGATGATATCTTGTCTAAGCTCGGTAATTCCGTAGGAGAAGATAAAGAAAATGTAAGGACTGCAATGGATGCAATTGTGCCTACTGTTTTTATTGGTTTACAAAAGGAATCAGGGATAGGTTTAAGTTCTGTTGTTGAAAAAGCAAAACAATATTATGGAGATTTTAATTTTAGTGACTTCTTAAAGACAAATTCAGAAACAGGTCGCATCAACGGGTTGGTAGATGCAGTGCCTTTGGAGCCACATCATAATGACCTGCTAAGTTCTATTTTTGGAGATAAACTGAATACGATTATTTCGTCGATAGCAAGTTTTGTTGGTAGCAACGGATCGACTGTTGAAAAATTATTGAATCTATCCCTACCTGCTGTATTTTCAAGTTTGACACAAAATGGAACCAATTGGAGCGTAAGTTCCATAGGTAGATTGCTGGATGAAAATAAGCATCATTTTACAGCGGCTTTACCATCAGGTCTAGGTCTTGCAGCATTTGGAACTTCGTTTGCTCATGATGATCAGATAACATCATCGACAACTGACCGAGTAGCGGATGAAAGTTCAATACCTGATAACCCTGTATCTGATAAACCAGTAGAAGCTATCCTCGTATCAGTTCCTCTTGATAAAAAGGACGAACCAACGATTAGTCATCCAACCGACGTCACAGATGAGGCCGTTGCCAAGGATGAAGAATTGACTGTGGTGACCCCACCAGTTGTTCCTCCTGCGGAAGCAACCCATGATGACCCGTTAACTGTTGTACCACCTGTAGTGCCTCCAATTGATCATGTGCCTATTATACCGCCTCGTCCAGCTGGGCCAACTGTTGATCCTTTGCATACCGAAACCCCACCATCAGGTGGTGGTGGAATCTGGAAGATCTTGATACCAATTGTTATCATTGCGGTTCTATGGTTCCTATTTGGAAAAGGCTGCAAGGGAGATAAGGATCAAGTTGCAGCCACTGATAGTGTTGAAAGAACGGTTGTAGATACGGGTACCACTGTTGTTGCAGTTGTTCCTGTAGTAAGAGAAAGTTTAGAAGTTATTTTACCTGATGGGGTTAAATTAAAAGCTTATAAGGGCGGAATTGAAGATCAACTGGTTCAGTTTCTAAAAACGGATTATAAATCTATGAGCGAAGATCAATTAAAAGATAAATGGTTTAATTTTGATAATTTGAATTTTGAAACAGGCACGGCTAAAGTATTGCCAGAAAGTCAAGTGCAATTAGAAAATTTAGCAGCCATTTTGAAAGCATTTCCAGAGGCGACCATTAAAATTGGAGGATATACAGATAAAACTGGAAATGAAGATTTTAATAAAAAATTATCTACCGACCGTGCTCAAGTAGTTCAAGTATATTTGGTAGGCAAAGGACCGAGTAGTCAAGTGATTGGAGCAGAAGGGTATGGCTCTGAGTTTGCAAAAGCCGCGGCTGATGCACCTGAATCTGAGCGCATATTGGATCGTATTGTTGCCGTAAGTGTACGATAAATTTCAATTTTCGAATTAAAAAAAGGAGGCGAAGCATATTCGCCTCCTTTTTTTAATTCATAATAAAATTGCATTTTTGTGAGTATGGAACAAAAGTTAAAAGAAATTTTAAAATCTGACTTTGAAAAATACATGCGTTTTGCAGTACAATCAACTACTGGATTTGGATTTGATGTTTTTGGTGAATATGCCGTATCTGTATTAAATTTTTATGTTGGAAGTGCAATTTTAAACTATCAAAACAAACTTGAAGGTTCTTTATATTTGCTTGAATTATATAATATAGGTGTTGGCGGGGTGATCACAAAAGAAGATAGAGAAGAGCTGGCTCAAGTTTTTGCACAAGATCCAACTCTTGATTATAGTGTTTTAAAACCAATTTTTGGTTAATCTTGTTGAGTCCAAACCAAGTTCTCAATAGCAAAACCAGATTTTCGAGCATACTCCAGATAAGCTAATTTCACTTCATCTGGTATATTTTTTTCTCGCGACAGTATCCACATATAGTCCAAATTATCACCAAAAACCAGTGCATATTGATAATTATGATCAAGTTTTACGACATGATAACCACTATAAAAAGGACCAAAAAAAGATACTTTTAAAGCCCCTTTTTTTGGCGAATCCTTAAATTTCGCTTTACCAATGGACTGTTTCCATTTATTTTTGTGATCAAGAAAGCCTTGGTTATTGACAGCAATACTTCCATCATCGTTCTTGTTATAAGTCGCAGTTACCTGAGATAAACCTTTTTCCCATTTAAAATCTAATCGTGCGATTTCATACCATTTACCTAAATAACGATCGATATCAAAAGGCTCGACAACTTTCACCTTCGATTTGACAGGCTTCAATGCATTGTAAGCTAATGTTACTGCGGCAGTAGTGGCAAGTAAGAGTAGTGATTTTTTCTTATCCATCGTTTTATGATTTATTCTAAAATTATGAAGTGTTTCGAATATGATATGCAATAAAAACGCCAAAGTGGATCTGAATGTTTGGTGCTTTATGAAAATAAAAGTAGTAATTTCGTTATTTCAAAATTTAACGCGGTGTATTCAAGAGAAGAAGTAAAACAATTAAAGGAAACTTTTTGGACCCGATTTGGGCAGTATATGGCATTACACACTTCTGCAGATGGTGAGAAGATCAATTGGGTAAACTATAGGACGGGAATTAAACATCTTCGCTTCAAAATGGAAGCAGATAAACGTGTAGCTTTAATTGCCATCGAGTGGACCCATCAAGATATATCTATGCGAACGTTATTGTGGGAGCAATTTGAAGAGTACCGTACTATGTTGACCGGCATACTGGGAGAGGAGTGGATTTGGGATTTAGAAGTAATGGATGAGCAGGGCAAATTGGTGAGCATGATTTACACGACTATGGAGGGAAAGAGTATTTTTAAACAAGAAGATTGGCCAGATCTTATCTCTTTCTTCAAGCCGCGATTAATGGCATTGGATGAATTCTGGTGCGATGCACAGTACGGATTTGAAATTTTTAAAAGTTAAATTGTTACGCGAATAGGGTTTTATTTGAGGATGTAATTTTTACCTTTGCGCTAAAATTGTATTGTTTATGAAAAATATACTAAAAAGTCTGATTGTACTCGCCATGACTTTGCAGATTTCTTCCGTATTCGCTTGGGGGTCTACTGGACATCGCGTGGTTGCCGAGGTTGCAGAACGTCATTTGACAAAAAAAGCAAAGAAAAATATTCAAAAAATAATTGGCAATCAAAAACTGGCTTATTGGGCAAATTGGGGTGATTTTATTAAGTCGGATCCACACGATGAATTTAAAAAATTAGGAAATTCACACTTTATAAATACTAATCCACATTTACCGTGGGCGGATTTTCAATTGGCAATGGAAAATTCAAGCGATGAAAATTTATATAAATCTGTATTGAGATTAGAGCAGTCATTTGCAGATAAAGATTTGCCACTGGAGAAAAAGAAACAAAATTTATACATGTTGATTCATTTAATTGGTGACGCACATCAACCAATGCACGTCAGTAGAGCTGAGGATCAGGGTGGTAATAAAATTGAAGTCAGCTGGTTTGGTAAAAAATCCAATATCCACCGCGTTTGGGATTCTGATTTAATCGATGGTGAAAAATACAGCTATACCGAGTATGCAACGGTATTGGATATCTTAAATAAAAATGAAGTGAAACAATTGCAAGGAGGGACGTTGGCCAGTTGGTTATATGAATCAAATCAACTATCGGATAAAATATATGCTGATGTTGAGCTTAATGCAAATTTGTCTTACAACTATATTTATAATAACATTTATACGGTAGAAAACTGCATGTTAAAAGGTGGTCTACGCTTAGCAAAAGTATTGAATAATGTTTTTGGCTAATCATTAGTATTTAAGAATACCTAAAAAGGGAAATGAAATGATTCATTTCCCTTTTTTTATATCTTTTTTTGGTTTCGGTATTATTGTTGTTATCAGTTAAATACAACGAATTTCATGTCGTTTCCATTTTTTTTCCTTCATATATGACGATATCACTACTGTTTAAAAAAATAACACCTTTTGCCAAACCTTATAAAAATCTTATTTTTTATACTTTAATTTTGACCTTAATTGGCTCTTTTGCTGCACAGATCAATGCCTTTATTTTGAAGTATACGGTTGATTCGATTAGTGATTTGATGGTGGCAAAAGAACCTTTATCTAAGGGAATGCATTTGATAGGAGTTATTTCGGGAGTACTTTTGGTCAAAGAGATTGTCTATTCTTTTATCCAATTTGGTCAAAAGTTTTATGGTGAGAAACTACGTATATTTATTGCCCGTGATTTTTCACAGCGCATTGTCGAAAAAATCTTGACATATAAGATGGCCTTTTACACGTCAGAAGAAAATGAAAGTGGCAAATTGCAAACACGGATCGACTCGGGTATCAGCTCACTGACGCGATTAGTCCAAAATTTCTTTATCGATATCTTGCCACTGTTTGCCAATGCGATTGTAGCCCTAGTCTGTATGTTTATGGCAAACCTATATGTGGGACTAGTAGGCTTGGCAGTCATCCCCATTTATTTTTATATCAGTCAGACACAAGCTGGAAAATTAAGTGGATTTAGACGTCAAATGCGGAAGTATAGAGAATCGAAAAATAATAGGATCATCAATTTGATTGACTCCATATTGGTCATTAAATCTTTTGTTCGCGAGCCTGAAGAGGCCGATCGCCATGAAAAGATCCAGTATGAGATGACCGAAAATCAGATGCAAACAAGGAAAACGAGTTTCATTTTTGATAGCTTAAAGAACTTTATTGAACAAATAGCGGTCGTTGCCATCATTGTGTTAACCGCTTTTTTGGTCTTGGACAACCAGATTACCATCGGTGCAATCATGTTTCATATTATGCTATTTTCCAATGTCTCGGCACCAATCCGCCAATTGCATCGCATCTATGATGAGGTCAACGATGCTTTAATCTATTCAGAATCTTTTTTCGAAATACTGGAATCTGACGACCTGATCGAAGGGAGTGGAACTTTCAGACCTGATCAAATTAAAGGTCACATAGTGATTGAAGATGTATCATTTGAGTACCCCAATGGCACTCATGCACTCCGAGATATCTCCTTTGAAATAAAACCCAATCAGATCACAGCACTAGTGGGACTGAGCGGCGCCGGAAAAAGCACAGTGATCAATCTGCTCGACAAATTTTATGAACCTACAGCAGGGAGGATACTATTGGATGGCGTGGATCTTAAAAACTATGATACCAATTTTTTGCGAAAAAATATTGGTATGGTATTGCAGCGCAACCATATTTTTAAAGGATCGATTTTCGAAAATATCGAATATGGAAAAATAGGGAGTACAAGGGAAGAAATCATACAGGCGGCCAAGGACGCTTATATCCATGAACAGATTATGGAATTACCACAAGGATATGACTCCGGTGCTCATCTCTTATCTGGCGGTCAACAACAACGTATTGCCATTGCCCGACTATTTTTAAAAAATCCGCCAATTATTTTCTTGGATGAGCCAACGGCTAATTTAGATGCAATCGCTACTGAGCAAATAAAAAATAGCTTAGATGCAATCAAGAAAGACCGTACGGTTATTATTGTCTCGCATAGTATCTCCCAGATTATTGATTCCAATGAAATTGTGGTTATGGAAAAAGGCCGGGTAGTAGAAAAAGGTATCCACGAAGATCTTTACGATCAACGAGGCACTTATTACAAAATATTTTCGGCTATGGCCAATAGCCTCAATTTAGATAAAATAAGTAAGACCCTCAATCATTAATTGTTTTTACTATGCAGATACATACCTACTACCACTAAGAAAATACCCAAAGTAGCTAGGTTGTTAGGGAAAGGACTGCTTAAAATCATGATTTCACCAACTAGTGTAAAAATCACTTCCATGGCTTGGGTAGCCTCTACAGCAGCAAGTCCTTTATGATCATGTTGTACCAGTTCTGTCCCTTTAAAGAAGAGCAATGTGGCGATAACGCCCGAAAATACAGCCACGAGCAGAGTTTGGAAGAGCTGGTCTTGATCTGGAAGTCCATGTTCTTGATAGCCATATACAATCAGGATGATCCAGAAAGGCATGCTCGCAAGGGTCATGCCCAGAGTACGTTGATAAGTATCCAAACGCCCTTTTGTGACGCCCATCATTTTTCGGTTACCGAGTGGATAGGCAATCGCAGCGATTAAAACAGGGATAGCACCTCCTAATAGAGTTGGCCAAGAAGTAGATTTTGCTTCAGAAATTTGCATGATTATTATACCCAAGAAAATAATGCAAGAAAAAAATAAAGTAGCTTTTGAAAAGGGCTGTCGCTGACCTCTTTTTTCGATTAGAGGACCAATAAACATACCTGCAATGATGGTAAACTCAAATGTACCTGCAACTAACCACGAAGGCCCATAACTGGCACCAAATGTCAATAGAGCATAAAAGAGTCCAAATCCAATTGTACTCCAAAGCACCCATTGTCCTAGATTAGTTTTCATCTCTAACAGTAATTGCTTAAAATTTCCCCGTATCATAACGATGAGTAATAATAGAGGCAGCATCCATACAAAGCGTAATGCGGCTGACCACTGCCATCCGCCCCCAGAAACAGCCATGATGCGGTTAAGGACAAATGTGCTTGCAAAAAATAAGGAAGCTAATATACCGAGTGAAAGTGCTTTTGATTTATTTGTAAGGAGCATATTTTGTAAGCATGAAGATTAATCTCTTCTAAAGTAATTAATGGATATGACAATAACAAGAGATCATGTATCCCATATCTTGAAAAGATATTCTTGATTTATGCATCAATTGTTACTAAAATTTGTTTATTTTGCATCCTTAATAAAACATGAGTAAGAAAATTAATCATTATGATTATACAACCAAGAACTAGAGGTTTTATTTGTTTAACCTCGCATCCAGAAGGAACTGCGCAAAACATTAAAAACCAGATTGAATACGTAAAATCCAAAGGCGAAATTGCCAATGGCCCTAAGAAAGTATTGGTCATTGGTGCATCTACGGGATTTGGTATTGCATCTCGTATTTCGGCAGCATTTGGTTCTGGAGCAGCAACGATTGGCGTATTTTTTGAAAAACCAGCAGCAGAAGGTAAACCTGGTACAGCTGGTTGGTACAATACCGCTGCTTTTGAAAAAGAAGCACAAGAGGCTGGTCTTTATGCAAAAAGTATCAATGGCGATGCTTTTTCTGACGAAATCAAAAAACAAACGATCGAATTAATTAAACAAGACTTAGGTCAAGTTGATTTAGTGATTTACAGTTTAGCTTCTCCACGAAGAACACATCCCAAAACCGGCGTAGCACATGCTTCCGTTTTGAAACCAATTGATGTTCCTTTTACAAATAAAACAGTCGATTTTCACACTGGTGTAGTTTCAGATATTACGATCAATCCAATTGATAATCAAGAAGACATTGCAAATACGGTAGCAGTGATGGGTGGTGAAGATTGGAAATTCTGGATGGAAGATTTAAAAGAAGCTGGCGTTTTAGCAGAAGGTGCTAAGACTGTTGCTTATTCTTATATCGGCCCTGAGCTTACATTTCCCATTTATCGTAATGGTACAATAGGGCGTGCTAAAGACGATCTAGAAGGAACTGTCCCAGCGATCAATGCATTATTGAAAGATATCAACGGAGTCTCTTATGTATCTGTTAATAAAGCTTTGGTGACACAATCGAGTTCAGCGATCCCTGTTGTTCCTTTATATATTTCATTGTTATATAAAGTGATGAAAGAAAAAGGTATTCACGAAGGAACAATCGAGCAGATGCAACGTTTATTTGCCGAACGTCTTTATACGGCTGATGGTCAAGTTCAATTGGACGAAAAAGGCCGCATCCGTGTTGACGATTTAGAAATGAGAGCAGATGTACAAGCTGAGGTAGCTGCACTTTGGGAACAAGCATGTACAGAAAATTTATCTGAAATTTCAGACATACAAGGTTACCGTGACGAATTCTTTAACCTATTCGGTTTTAATTTTGATGGTATCGATTATAATGCTGACACCAATGAACTGGTGAATATTCCAAGTATCTAAAAATTATTATGATAATAATAAAGGCGACCATCGGTCGCCTTTATTATTAAAGAACTGTTTGTGATGCTATTTTAAGTAGTTCATGGAGTGTTCTCCAATTTCTTGTCGTAGCAGATACTTTTAGTTTTGATTCGATTAGGTTGTTCGTTAATTTGGTCTTCCCGTACCCATATGGGCAGTATAGATAAACCGCTCTATCAACCAAAAAGATCTCTTCATCAAGTTGTTTCTTTTCCCTTAGACTAGTCATATCATTTGATTTTGGTTTTTCAGCTAGTAAGGTTACATGAAAAAAAGCCACATCTTTATCGATCTGGGCAGTGAGCGGATTTTGGTCGATAATCTGCTCTAATTGATCTGCGTGAACAACTATACACGGAATATCATAACCGAAATCCTGTAAGATCATATTTCTGATTATATTTTCCAAAGTAGTTTCATCTGTGATATCAGAGTGAAATATCACATTTCCACTTTGGATATAGGTAGAGATTTGTTTAAAACCTAATGATTCAAAAGCATGTCGCAAAGCCTCCATTTTGATGAGATTTCGGCCACTTACATTGATCCCTCTTAAAATTGCAATGTACATACGCTAGATGTTTAAACTATTTTTATGAAAATGAACAACCTCAAATTATAATGATATCAAAGATAAGCATTAACCTCTTTCTAATTATTGTAAATTGCAGTGATGTGAATTGATCTATCAAAAAAGGCTCATAATAAAAATTTATGAGCCTTTTTTTAAATATTGTTTATTATGGATGATTAGTGTTTGAAATGGCGCACACCTGTGGTGACCATCGCTAACCCTTTTTCATTGCACATATCAATAGATAACTGATCTTTGATCGATCCTCCTGGTTGAAGCACTGCTGCGATACCCGCCTCAGCTGCAATTTCAACACAGTCAGGGAAAGGGAAGAACGCATCAGAAGCCATTGAACAACCTTTCAAGTCAAACCCAAAAGCATTTGCTTTTTCAATAGCTTGTTTCAAAGAGTCTACTCTTGATGTCTGGCCTACACCAGAAGTAATTAATGTGCCATTTTTAGCAAATACAATTGTATTTGATTTCGTATGTTTTACAATTTTGTTTGCGAAAAATAAGTCTTCTAATTGAGCTGCTGTTGGTACTACGCGAGTAACTGCAGTCATTTCCTCAGGTCCTTCAACCGTATTGTCCTTATCCTGTTGGATAACCCCGTTCAACAATGTTTTGAATTGTTGTGTAGGTAATTCCACTTCTTTGCGTACTAAAATAATGCGATTTTTCTTTGCTGTAAGAATTGCAATTGCTTCTTCAGAGTAAGCAGGAGCGATGAGCACTTCAAAAAACAAATTATTGATTTCAGTAGCAGTTTCAGCATCGACCTCACCATTTGTAATCAGTACACCACCAAATGCAGAAACTGGATCACACGCTAAAGCATCAACCCATGCTTGTTTGATTGTTGGACGTGAAGCTACTCCACATGCATTTGTATGTTTTAAAATTGCAAATGTTGGTTCTGTAAATTCATCAATAATTGCTACTGCTGCATCAACATCTACTAAATTGTTATACGATAATTCTTTCCCGTTCAATTTGGTGAACATAGCCTCTAAATCACCATAGAAAACACCTTTTTGATGAGGGTTTTCGCCGTAACGCAATACTTGAGCTTTTTGTTCAGATTGTTTGAAGACATCAAGTGTATTTTCTTTATTGAAGTAATTGAAAATAGCAGTGTCGTAGTGGGAAGAAGTATTGAAAGCCAGCTTAGCAAATTCTTTACGTTGTTCCAAAGTTGTTGTTCCTTCTTGATTGGCTAGCATTTCTTCTAATGCCGTATAGTCATTTTTTGAAGATAAAATAACGACATCATTAAAGTTTTTGGCTGCAGCACGGATCAATGAAATACCTCCGATATCAATTTTTTCGATGATATCTTCCTCTGAAGCTCCAGAAGCGACTGTTTCTTCAAATGGATATAAATCAACAATGACTAAATCAATTTCTGGAATTTCGTATTGTGCTAATTGCTGTTGATCACTTTCCAAAGGTCTTCTTGCTAATATACCACCAAATACTTTTGGGTGTAACGTTTTAACACGACCTCCTAAAATAGAAGGATAGCTCGTTAAGTCTTCTACAGGAACTACATCAATACCTAGATCTTTGATGAAAGCTTCTGTGCCACCTGTAGAATAGAAGGTAACACCGTATTTGTTTAATAATTGAATTAATGGTGCTAAGTTGTCTTTATAATATACAGACACTAAAGCATTTTTAATCTTTACAGAATGGCTCATTAGTATAATTTGTTTGCTGGCGCAAAGATAGCTAAATAATAAGTATACACAAACCCTTTAGTACAGATTGAAAACAAAAAAGACTGCATCGTGCAGTCTTTTAATCGTTATTTATATATTTTATCTTTAAGTTCCTGACAGATATCATCCGTGATCTTCCAAATTGGTGCTGGATCATCCGTATTATTGATAATGACCTGATCACAGGTATTTTTGTAAGGCAATAAATATTCATTATAAGATGGTAACACGTGATTGACCCACTTATATAGCACATCATCTTCAAAATAGCCGCGTTCGATCAGATCACGACGCAACCTGCGTTCCAAAGCGATTTCTTGATTTGCATCTAAAAATATACGATGATCAATCAACTGATTTACCTCTGTATAGTGATAGATAAACAGACCTTCAATGATTAGAATCGGTGCTGGTTTTATTTCCAACATCTTAGGCTTTATTGCCGGATTGTTGAACGTATATTCTTCTTTATAAATTGTTTTGCCTTCAAAAAGATCACTAATATCTTTGTAAAAAGCATCGCGATCGATTGAAGTTGGAAGATCAAAATTGTACAATTTATTTTCCTCCTGAGTTTTTGTATTAGCAGGAATGTAATAGTCATCTTGTGAGATGAGCGTTACTTCTTCAGGACTAAAGTGTTTTAAAAAACAGTTTAGAAAAAATGTTTTACCAGAACCGCTGCTACCTGCGATTCCTATGACATATGGTTTTTTATTCATTTAATATATAATATTCGAAAAGAATCGATGCATACTAGTCCTCTAAGGGAACTCCGTAAGTAATTTCGACTTGAAAGCGTTTATCTAATGCGCCAATATAGGCTGCTGCAGATTTTGATAAAACAACTATTGCATTGTGCGTATCTGCATTTTCATTAAATTTCCCAACAACTTTTGCATAAGTGACACTTCTGGTCATGGGGTTCGTGATTTTTAAGACGGTACCGATAGCCGCTGTTTTATGAAGAGCCAAATTGCTGGTGCCGCTTTCGTTCAGTCCATCAATCCAAACACCGATCCCACGTTCTGTTTTTTCACGAATACCATATTTATTGGCTGTAATAGTCGGTTCTTCTACAGTGGTGGTATCTGGAGTAATTAAAATGGTATCTGGCTTTTGTGGAATAATAAAAGTACCATTACTTGGGATTTTTAAAATCTGGCCGCCACTGATATTATTAGAACGCAAATTATTCGCTCTTTTGATTTCTTCAACTGTTACATCAAATTTACGGGAGATCGCATAAAGTGTTTCTTGGTCACCGACTTTATAATCGATGAGTTCTTTTTGAGTTCCTTTATTGTTATTCTTCGGATTACTTGGTGTTACATAAAACATTCTTCCGGTAGGGATTTTAACAATCTGTCCGACAGCCAATGTTTTATTTCCATTTAACTCTGTTAATTTGCCAACACTTGTTTTATACCGCTTACTCAATTGATAATAGTTGTCGCCCTTTTCAATTTTGAAAAGAACATATTCCTGACCATCGATTTTTTCGACTCCTACTGAATCAGGTACAGCAGTTGTAGAAAATGTGCCCGCTGTCACTTTGTTATGATTCATAGCTAACATTGTTAATGATAAGAATGCTAGTGTTTTATATGTGGTAGATTTTGATAGAATATTCATCATGTTTTACAATTATACTAAATACGATACAAATTCCTGTTTATTGTGTGTTAAAAGAAAAATCTGACACCCAATCTGAAAATAAATTTGCACCAATTTTAAATCTAGATCCCGAATAATTACTGCTTCATCTAGAATCTGGTTTTGATCGGAGATCAGTAATCTGACTATATATTTATCCTGCTGCTTTTCATGAAAACACCATAAAAAATGATCATGGCATTTACTGATCCAAAGATCTTCATTATGATAATGCTGCAAAAATCCAGGTTTTTCAGCATTAAATTCCAATGGAAAGACTATATCATTTTCAAAAGGTTTAATTTCTGTTGGTATGCTGGTCAACACTTCCTGATCTTTAAGTGAAAAGTAGAGCTCAAACCCAGACGTGATATGCTGGGGTCTCATTTGGATATAGCCATTCAGTATACCTAAATATTGATACTGATGAAACAAAGAGGTCGTAGTAGGATTGGTATAATCGATCATCCATAGTCCTGGCGATACCGGGCTATTTTCCGATACTTTTTTCAAAATGACCTTTTTACCTTGTATAGCGGTCAATGTCCATTCCTTTTCAGGCAAGATATAATGATCCAAATGCACCAGTCCATCAAAATCCATAACACTAATATATGGTAAGGTATTTTGGGGATCACGGCACTCTATTGCGATTAATTTACTTTTTTCATCTATTTCTATTTTCCAGATCGGAAATCTGAATGTTTGAGAAAATGCGTTAGAAATAGTATATTTAGACATAGCAAATGTATTAATCGCTCGTTTATTTTTTTAATAATCTTATTTATGGAAAGCAAAATTAGTAAATCATTTTTAATAACAGTCTTTTTAAGCTTGGTATTATTCTCCTCAAGTTTTGCTCAAAAGGTATATGTATTTGAATTAAAGGATGATATAGGGCCAAGTTCTTGGCGTACTGTTAAGCAAGTTTATGACAGTGCACAGAGTAAAAAGGTAGATTATGTATTAATGGAATTGAATACCTATGGTGGTGCCTTAAATTTTGCAGATTCGATAAGGAGTAAATTACTCGATTCTAAAATCAAAACGATTGTTTATATTAATAATAATGCGGCATCAGCAGGAGCTTTGATTTCCCTAGCCAGTGATTATATTTATATTCATCCGGGCGGCAGTATTGGAGCAGCAAGTGTGGTGAATGCCAAAGGGGAGGTACTTCCTGAGAAATACCAATCCTATATGCGGGGTTTGATGCGCGCAACTGCTGAAGTTAAAAAGCGTGATCCACAATTAGCTGAATCATTTGTTGATCCCAATGTCTCTTTACCTCATATCAAAAAAGATGGTCAGTTACTTACATTGACCAGTAGTGAAGCTGTGAAATTTGGATTAGCAAAAGCAGAAGTTGCCAGCCGGGAGATGATCTATAAGGATCTGAATTTAAATCAAGTGCAAGAGACAGTATATCGCAAAGGAACAATCGACCATATCATCAGTTTTTTAATTAATCCAGCTGTGAGTGGAGTTTTGATTTTGTTGATCATAGGGGGTATCTATGCTGAAATGCAGGCGCCAGGATTAGGATTTGCCATTGCAGTCGCCATTGTAGCCGCGCTGTTGTTTTTTGCTCCGCTTTACATACAAGGTTTGGCCGCCAATTGGGAAATAGCAATTTTTGTCGTTGGTCTTGTGCTTCTCTTTTTAGAAGTTTTTATAATACCTGGTTTTGGAATTGCCGGGATTTTAGGAATAATTTTCGTTATTTGCGGTCTGACGTTTAGTCTCGTTGCCAATGATTTTTTAGATTTTAAACTCGCTTATCCAGGTATGTTATTCAATTCATTTTTATTAGTTATAGGAGCCATGATACTATCTGTCGTATTGATGGTTATATTTGGAAAGAGTTTGTTAAAAGCTCCTATTTTTAGACGTCTTGTGCTGAAAGAAGAACAAAAATCAGAAGAAGGGTACACTTCTTCCATATTAAAATCCAACCTCTTAAATAAGGTGGGGATAGCAAAAACAGTATTACGTCCTTCAGGTAAGATCGAGATTGAGGGGGTGTGGTATGATGCTGTCGCATTAGATGGTTTTATTGAAGAAGGAGAAGAAATCTATGTGGATAAACATGAAAACTATAACTTATTCGTAAGAAGAAAAGTAGAGCAAGTTTAAGTCTTTCCATTATAATAAAAAATGCCCCAAAAAGTGTCTAGCTTTTTGGGGCATTTCTATTCCATTAAAAATAGAAGCTTTTTTTGTATAAAAGTAACTCCTTAGAACTTTGAACCTATTGTTAACATGACGTTCGTTCTACTGTTTTTAATATCAGCACGTGGGCTGACAGTATTCCAGTCACCTTCATAAGTAATTTTATAAGGACTCTCTTTATAATTATTGGCATTATAAACGCCTGTTAAGTCAAGATAAACACCTCCGCCTAATTTGGCTCCTACACCTGCTGAGATACCATAAGTCTTATAGTCCGCATTTTTATAAGGATTACCATTAAAGTTGAAACCCGCTCTACCGCTGAATGTTTGATCAAATAATACCTCACCACCTAAGCGTACATTGAATGCTGCTTGATAAGTTTCTTTAATGCTATTATTCATTTCTTTTTCTATAGCTGAGTTATTTCTGGAGTCTCTCCAACGCATACTAGCATAGTCCACAAATTCTACCTCAGCAGTTAATAGACCTGCACCTAAATATTGTGTTACACCTGCAGAAAGCTTATAAGGGGTTTGTAAATTATAATCATAAGAACTTGATCCAATTTTTTCGCTTGATCTAAAGCTTGCAAATGAGGTGTTTACATTCGGTTTGAAATAATTAATATCGGTGTACGCTGTAGATTCATCAGCGATCGATAAGAACGTAGGTGTCTTAGCCGTAAATCCTAAACTAAGTGAAGGCGTGGGCTTATAGATCATCCCTAGTTTGAAATCAAAACCGGATCCTTGTGTTACCTGGCCATAACGATCAAATAATTCATAATCTACATCTACATAGTTAAACTCTTCCTTATCTGGTTTTAAATAGTCAGAATTTGGATTTAAAGCAGCGATACCTGCTGCGGTTTTTGTCATACCGTATTCTGTAAATACAGCAGATTTTTCATAACGAAAATCAGTTAAACTGAATGTAGCACCGATGTAAAACTTATTACTGTAGTTTGAACCAAAAGATAGGGCTGTTTCTGATTTTCCTCCTTTACTCCATACGGAATTAAATTGCTCACTATTTTTATCTTCTGCCAAAGGAAAATAGAACTTTTTATCCTTATCTTCCTCAAACATGAAAGATTTATAAAAATCATCCGCCCAGTCTTTCTGAGTTGGATCGATCATTCGATCAGCATAGGCGTGCGTGATAGAATTATCAGTGTTTATTCCGCTGTAATCTAATTTGTTGTCAAAAAGATTCGTACGGTTGTAGGCGATACCAACATTAAAGTTTAACCAACCCTTTGTTAGATCTCCACCATAACGGACAGTCGGTAGATGAAATACAACACCACCATTATCTATATTGAAGTTATCTGTTTTACTATCACTTTTACGACCAAAGTAGTTTACCTTGTTTTTATTATATTGGTAACGTAGTGTTGCCGAAGCATCAGATTGATTATAGAAACCCAATCCAGCGGGGTTGCCTGTAATTGAACTGATATCACCACCTAATGCTGTTGATGCACCACCCATAGCCTTGAAACGAGCTGTTCCTCCATTATCTCCTTGAGAAAATAAAAGAGCGTCTTCCGTATACTGGGCTTTTGCAGTGCCAACCATACCTATAGCTAGTACACTTCCAAAAAGTATTTTTTTAATAGTCATATAGTTTAATTGTTATAGTAGTAATGAAAGAGTGATTGAATTGGGCTCAATCACTCTTTTTATTGATCTTATTTATCTTGTACGTCCTCCGCCACTGCTACGTGTTGCGCCGCCACCGCCGCCTCCTCCAGATGAACGTGTTGCACCACCTCCGCTATTAAAACCACCACTAGATTGCGTTCTCATGGTTGGTTGTGATGAACGTACAGGTTCGCTACTACGTGTTCTTGATTCTTGGTAGTTATCTCTGCTTGTACTTCTTGTCGGTGTGTTATATTGTGCTCTATTTGTACTTGTTGAGCGCGTTCTGCTTACACCGCCATTTGTATTGTTATCATAATTATCTGAGCGAGTTGATCTTGTTCTGCCCACACCGTTACTATTGTAGTCACCACGGTTAGTGTTGCTTGATCCGATACGTGTTCTACCTGTTCTTGTGTCGTTTGGATTATTGCTTGAAGCAGATGAACGCGTTCTACCTACCGTACTGATTCTACCATTTGCATCTCTCGATACAACAGTATTTGAGCGTGTACGTCCTGATGTTCTGCCTGCATCACTATACCGTCCGTTAGATCCAGAACGCGTATTATAGTTGTCGCGATAAACGCTACGAGACGCTAACTGACGAGATCTGTGGTTCCCCCAATAAGGAGCACCATATCCACCACCCCAATAATTACCATATCCTCCACCCCAATAATTGCCGTATCCGCCGCCCCAATAGCCGCCGTATCCCCATCCTGGATACCAAGGATTATACCCCCATCCATGACCGAAGCCAAAACCTAGTCCCAATGACCAACCTCCGCCACCGTAACCAAATCCAAAAGATGGACCATACCAACCTCCGTAACCCATACCCATACCATACCATGGATCAAAGAAAGGGTCAAAGTACGTCATTCCTGGAGAAGAATAATAGAAGCGATTGATTCGATTTGCATATTCCAAATCTTCATATCTTCCTTCTTCATATCTTCCTTCTTCATATTCCTGATCAGAATAATCATCACTATAATATCCATTATCTTGGCCTTGATTCACTTCGCTTTCATCCGTGTAGTAATAGTCAGGACTTTGGTAAGCTTGTCTTGCCTGGGCATTATTATTATAGACATCATCACTATGGGTGATTTGTCTGCTAGTAGTACAAGAACCTAATGTTAGGGCTCCTGAAATCACAATAGCGCCGAGTAAAAAACTATTTTTTTTCATAATATACTAAGTCGTTATGTTCGACAATACAGTCTAATTTACTATCTTAGACCCAGATTTCTGATAAGGGTTTAATCGTTTTTCAAAAATAAATAAATATTTCTTTTTAAAACTGACATTCGCTTATTAGACGGAATTCTTAATCACAATGTTACAATAATTTTTGAAATAAATAATATGGGTAAAGGTATAACAAGTCGTGAAGAAGACTATTCACAATGGTATAATGACCTTGTGATCAAGGCTGACTTGGCAGAATACGCTGCAGTAAGAGGTTGTATGGTAATTAAGCCATATGGATACGCTATTTGGGAGCGTATGCAAGCCGTTTTGGATAAAAAATTTAAAGATACTGGACACAGTAATGCTTATTTTCCTTTGTTCATCCCTAAGTCATTTTTTTCGAAAGAGGCTTCACACGTGGAAGGTTTTGCAACTGAATGCGCTGTCGTAACACATTACCGTTTAAAAAATGATGGTCATGGAAATATTATTGTAGATGAAGATGCTAAATTAGAAGAAGAACTAATTGTTAGACCAACTTCAGAAACGATTATTTGGAACACTTACCGCGGTTGGATCGAATCTTATCGTGATCTTCCGATCTTAGTCAACCAATGGGCCAATGTGGTACGTTGGGAAATGCGTACAAGACTATTCTTACGGACGACAGAATTTCTATGGCAAGAAGGTCATACAGCCCATGCTACACAAGAAGAAGCAATTGAAGAAACAGAAAAAATGCTTCACGTATATGGTGACTTCGTTGAGAACTATTTAGGTGTACCTGTTATTCGCGGCCGTAAAACAGAAAATGAACGTTTTGCAGGAGCAATTGATACGTACTGTATCGAAGCATTGATGCAAGATGGTAAAGCTTTGCAAGCTGGTACTTCACATTTTCTTGGTCAAAACTTTGCAAAAGCCTTTGATGTTAAATTTACTTCTAGAGAAGGTAAACTAGAGCATGTGTGGGCAACATCTTGGGGTGTTTCTACCCGTCTAATGGGAGCTTTGGTTATGGCGCACTCGGATGATCAAGGTTTGGTATTACCACCCATGTTAGCACCGATTCAAGTCGTAGTCGTTCCAATTTTTAAAACTGCAGAAGAAAAACAAGCCATCGATACGTTTATCGATGCCCTGTCTACAGAATTAAAAAGTAAAAATATTTCTGTGAAATATGATGACCGCGATACGCAAAGACCAGGATTCAAATTTGCAGAGTGGGAGCTGAAAGGTGTGCCACTGCGTGTGGCGATCGGAGCCCGTGATATGCAAAATGGAACTGTTGAATTAGCAAGACGTGATACACAAACAAAAGAAACTGTTGAACAAGATGGTTTAGGTGACAGAATTGAGCGCTTATTGAATGAAATTCAAGAAAACATTTTTAAGAAAGCACTAGATTATAGAGATTCTCATATTACAGAAGTAAATTCGTATGATGAATTTAAAGAAGTATTAGAAACCAAAGCTGGTTTTATTTCCTGTCATTGGGACGGAACAGTAGAAACGGAGAAACTTGTTAAAGAAGAAACGAAAGCTACCATCCGCTGTATTCCTTTGGATGCCAAAGAAGAAGCTGGTATCTGTATTTTCACAGGTAAGCCATCAACAAAAAGAGTTTTATTTGCGAAAGCATATTAATCTATAAATCACTTTCTCATGCGTTATCTTATATTAGGATGTGGATGGGTAGGGGAGTTTGTTGCTAAGTTGTGGTTGAACGAAGGACATGAGGTCTGGGCATCAACGACTACAGATGAAAAATACCATCGGTTACGCTCCGATGGTATTTTTGTATTTACACACAATTTTGACAAATCTGCTACACTTCCAGATGATCTGCCAATTGACTTTGATTATATTTTAGTGAGTATTCCGGCATCAAGTAAATCAACAATCGAACAATTAACTCATCGGTTTTTCCATGTAGCTCAATCGTTATCGACGCTAACGTATAAAAAAATTATATTCTTAAGTTCTACCGGAATATATCCCGATGTGTCCAAAGAAATTATGGAAGATACTTTTGCAGAAAATGAGCTGCAGGAAAAATTATTGCTAGCAGAAAAAGCCATTGGTCAATTTCCAAGAACACATGTTTTCCGTTTAGGAGGCTTGTTTGGTCTAAATCGCATATTTGCTAAGTATTTTGCAAATAAGATCTGTACAACAGGAGGGCAACTCGCTAACTTTATCCATTTAGAAGATGTTGCTAGGATTATCAGTTTGGGGTTTGTGACCCCCTTAACCTATGCGATATATAATGTGGTATGCCCGCTTCATCCCTCAAAAAAAGATGTCATTGAAGCATCGGCAAAAAAATATGGCTTTGATTTGCCCAGTGCTTTCCATGATACCGCATCATTCCAAAAAATTGTACGATCAGCGCGTTTGCAAAATGACTTGAATTATACTTTTAAATACAAATCTCCGTTAGATTTTTAATAAATTTACTTTTCAGAATTAACATAAATAGTAAAAAATATGGCATATAAATTTGCAACGAAAGCAATTCATGCTGGTCAACAATCGGATCCAACAACGGGTGCGGTGATGACTCCAATATATCAAACCTCTACCTATCAACAAGCATCTCCTGGCGAACACAAGGGATATGAATATTCGAGAGGAACAAACCCAACACGTAAAGCATTGGAAGATTGTTTAGCTGCTTTAGAAAATGGTCAGTACGGCTTAGCTTTTTCAAGCGGTATGGCAGCTACAGATTGCGTGTTGCGATTATTGAAACCGGGAGACGAAGTCGTGACAGGTGACGATTTATATGGCGGTTCTTACCGAATCTTTACCAAAGTATACGAAGCTTATGGTATAACTTTCAAATTTGTCAATACCTCAGACGTCGATGCAGTACGATCAGCAATCTCGGATAAGACTAAATTAATCTGGGTAGAAACACCAACCAATCCAACATTGAAGATTGCAGATGTCGAAGCAATAGGTCAAGTTGCTAAAGAGAAGAAGGTGCTTTATGTTGTCGATAATACCTTTGCCTCTTCATATTTACAAAACCCTTTGGATATGGGGGCTGATATCGTTATGCATTCGGCAACAAAGTATATCAATGGTCACTCAGATGTGGTTATGGGAGCATTAGTCATGAATGATGAAGAGCTATATAAACAATTGTTCTTTTATTATAACGCTGTAGGTGGAACTCCTGGTCCTCAGGATTCTTTTTTAGCACTTCGTGGTATCAAGACTTTACATCTGCGTATGCAAGCACATTGTGCCAATGGACGTCAAGTTGCGGAGTACTTAAAAAGCCATCCTAAAATTGAGAAAATTTACTGGCCAGGTTTCGAAGATCATCCTGGACATGATATTGCTAAAAAACAAATGCGTGATTTTGGTGGTATGATATCTATTGTGTTAAAAGGTGCCGATCTAAAAGAAACTTTCCGTATCGCTTCACAATTTAAAGTATTTACCCTCGCTGAATCTTTAGGAGGCGTAGAGTCTTTGATCAATCATCCAGCAACGATGACACATGGATCAATTCCAAAAGAAACACGAGAAAAAGTTGGTGTCGTGGACAATCTGATCCGTATCTCTGTAGGAATAGAAGATGCTGATGACTTGATCGCAGATCTTGAGCAAGCTTTAGTATAATTATAGATTAAAAAGGTTATGACCATCAGTTTCTTCTGATATTCTTTATTAGAGGAAACTGATGGTTTTTATTTTAGTGTAATGGCAGATTTTAATATTAAGGATTTTCTAGATAAAAAAGTTGAAGAATATAATCAACCCCATTTTATAACTCATGATCCCATCTCTATTCCCCATCGTTTTCAAAAGCAAGAAGATATTGAAATTATGGGATTTATAGCAGCTGTATTAGCATGGGGGCAGCGTAAAACGATTATTAATAAATGCACAGAGCTGATTGAGCGCATGGATGGAAGTCCACATGATTTTATCATGAATCATCAAGAAATAGATCTTAAGCAAGTGCTCGGATTTAAGCATCGCACCTTTAATGATACCGATCTTTTGTATTTTATTCAGTTTTTTCGCTATCATTATAACCATTTTCCATCTTTAGAAGATGCATTTTTAGTTGGTCAGGAACATGCCGATGAGATTATTCTGGAGAAGTCATTAGATGAGTTTAAAAATTATTTTTTCTCGCATCCCGATTATCCATTAAGAACAAGAAAGCATATCAGTTCGCCCATTCAAAAATCAACTGTAAAAAGGATCAATATGTTTCTGCGTTGGATGGTACGTGACGATGATAAAGGTGTAGATTTTGGAATTTGGAAGCGACTGAATCAAAAAGATCTCATTTGTCCCTGTGATCTTCATGTAGAACGTGTAGCCCGAAAATTCGGATTGATTACCTTAGATAAAGTAAATTGGAAAACAGCATTGGAGTTGACTGCCAATTTAAGAAAATTGGATCCCCTTGATCCTGTTAAATATGATTTTGCTTTGTTTGGTTTAGGGGTAGAGCGAGAATTATAAAATAAAGATCAGCACACGAATGGAGATCTGACCTTTATTTTATAGCTATATGATAAACTACTTATGTGGTATAGTAGTCTTTAATCAAGGTTATAAATTGTTGTAAAACGGGATGCTGGCTTTTGTGATCATAGGCTAGTATGACTTCCGTTTGAATCTCCTGCTCCTTTAGACTATGGAAGTTTAAGGTCAGCTCGGTGTCCTGTTTAGATACCGATGTTGGAACAAATGCGATGCCCAAGCCATTTGCTACTAATTCCAATATGGAATGCATGGTATTACATTCGTGGACAATCTGTGGGTGAAAACCAATTCTATTGGCACAAGCTATAATTTGATTGTGATAGTCATCCGCATAGCTGGCATTATAGGAGATAAAGTCTTCTTGCATCAATGTAATCGCACTGATTTCTTTTGTCCAATCTTTTGGAGTTGCTAGACAGAACGAATCTTTGAATAAAGAATGAACCTGAAGATCGGTCGTGAATATTGGCGCACGTAAGATCCCTAAGTCCAACTTGCCGTTTTCTAATGCTATTTTTTGCTTTTGAGAAGAAATCTCATAAAGATATACATGCAAATATGGAAACTCTGCTTTTATCTGTTTGAGGATGTGTGCCAACATCTTTTTCGGGGTAGAGCTGATGTATCCCAATCTAAAATCGCCCGATATCGCTTGATGTAGCTGCTTGGCCATCAATTTAGCTTTCTCCAGCTGCTGCATCAATTGATCACATTCCTTTAAAAAATAGCGACCAGCATTAGTCAGCTCTACACGCTTGTTATTTCGATAAAATAAAATCACGCCCAACTCTTTCTCCAAATCTTTAATTTGGCGGGTAAGCGGAGGTTGAGAGATGTGCAATTGTTCTGCTGCTCGTCCAAAATGTAACGTGGTCGCTACTGCTTTAAAATAATGTAAATGTCTTAATTCCATCGATACTTGAAAGGTATTAATAATTGCCTAAAATAGTATTTTTAAAGTATTAATCAATGCTTTAGATTTGAAAAAGTTAAAAAACAATCAAATGACAAAAAAATCAACATTAAAAGACATTGAAGAACGTTTTGATCAGGATGTAAGTCGTTTTTCAAATCTTGACACCGGTCAGCAGACGACTTTAGATGCGCTTTTTAATATGGAGCTGATCACGGATGGTATCGCTACTGTATATCCCGATTTAAAGCAGGTGCTGGATATTGGTTGTGGTGCCGGAAATTATCCAGTCAAATTAGCACATCAACTTTCAAATTTTGATTGTACGTTGGTTGATTTAAGTCAACCGATGCTCGATAAGGCCTATGAACGCCTACAAGGATTGACATCAGGAAAAGTTGAAATAATAAAAGGTGATTTTAGAACAGTGGCGCTAAAAGAAAATAGTTATGACGTGATTATAGCTACGGCAGTATTGCATCATCTGCGTGATGATCAAGATTGGGAACAAGCGTTTGAAAAATTATATAGGTTGTTAAAAAAGGGCGGGAGTCTGTGGATTTTTGATTTGGTGATACAGGATCATGAAGCTATTCAGCATTTAATCTATCATCAGCATTACGGAGCCTATCTGACGAGTTTGAAAGACGCATCCTACCGCGATCATGTGTTCAATTATATTGAATACGAAGACACACCACGTAGTCTGACCTATCAGCTAAATTTATTGAAAACAGTGGGGTTTAATTTCGTAGACGTGCTTCACAAAAAATTAAATTTCGCCTCTTTTGTGGCTTTTAAATAACTGTCGATTTTCCGGCCATAGTTTCTGCTTCAACTTCGGATTTGATTAATAACAAGTTTGATAATAATGGGGATATAATAGGGGGTTTATAGAGGGTTAGTAGGGGGTTAATAGGGGTATACCCCTATTAACCCCCTACTAACCCTAAGCTACATCTAAAGTAAGCCTAAATTATTATTTAATTTGGTCTCTTTTTGATATTGAAACAGTGTTTTATATAATTATCAATAATAGGCTGTTTTATTAAAAAAAATAATATTTGTAGATGATCACTCCCTATCCACCAAATGATTTTCGTACTTTTATAAGCTATTTTAGATAACATATAATATTAGGAGAAAGCTTTGGATTTTTTAGCAGGATTGAACCCATCTCAAAGAGGAGCTGTAGAACAAACTGATGGTCCAGTAATGATTGTTGCTGGAGCTGGATCAGGAAAAACTCGTGTCATTACTTACCGTGTAGCACATTTAATACAAAAAGGAGTAGATCCTTTCCATATATTAGTATTGACCTTTACGAATAAGGCAGCTAAAGAAATGCGTAATCGTATTATGTCCGTTGTTGGGGCTGAAGCCAAGAACATTTGGATGGGTACATTTCACTCGGTGTTTGCAAAGATCTTACGTGTTGAAGCAGAATTAATTGGATATCCCCGTAATTTTACGATTTATGATACCGATGATACGAAAAGCTTATTGCGGTCCATTTTAAAAGAAATGAACTTGGACGATAAGCTCTATAATGTCAATCACGTATATGGACGCATTTCGCAGGCTAAAAATAATCTGATCTCACCACAGGAGTACAATAAAAATGAAGCCTTAAAAGCTGAAGATGTTTCTAACGGTCGAGGACAATTGGGAGAAATCTATATGACCTATGCACAGCGTTGTTATCGTGCAGGTGCTATGGATTTTGATGATCTGTTGTTTAAGACCAACGTACTGCTTAATAAGCATCCAGAAGTACTGCATAAATATCAGCATCAGTTTAAGTACCTAATGGTCGATGAGTATCAGGATACAAACTTTTCACAGTACTTGATCGTTAAACGCTTAGCTGCTGTCAATGAAAATATCTGCGTGGTGGGCGATGACGCACAAAGTATTTATGCATTCCGTGGAGCAAATATTCAGAATATCCTGAATTTCCAAAAAGATTATCCAACTGTTCAAGTTTTCAAATTAGAGCAAAATTACCGTTCGACTCAAACGATCGTGAATGCTGCAAATTCGGTCATTGCTAACAATCAGAATCAGTTGGAGAAAAATGTCTTTTCAGATAATGAAGAAGGAGAGAAGATTAAGGTCTCACGTGCATTTTCGGATAATGAGGAAGGTAAAATTGTTGCGGAATTAATTTCGCAAGAAAAGGCTTTGAAATCTTTAAATTATAAAGACTTTGCGATTCTATATCGTACAAATGCCCAATCTCGAGCGATGGAAGAAGCCTTACGAAAAATTAATATTCCTTATAAAATATACGGTGGTACTTCATTCTATCAAAGGAAAGAAATTAAAGATTTAATCGCCTATTTTAGGTTGACCTTCAATCCGAATGATGAGGAAGCGTTGAAGCGCGTCATTAATTACCCACGTCGAGGTATTGGTGATACCACGGTCGAGAAGATTGTCATTGCAGCAGATCAGCACCAATATCGTCTTTGGGACATTGTAGCCAATGCTCAGATGTTTATGGATGGTCGAAGTGCGGCATCTGTGGGTGGTTTTGGTCAAATGATATTGAGTTTTCAGGCATTAGCAAAGACCAATAGTGCTTTTGATACCGCGATGCACATTGCGCAGCATTCGGGTATATTAAAGGAATTGTACGAGGATAAATCAGTAGAAGGATTGACACGTTATGAGCATATCCAAGAATTGCTCAATGGTATTAAAGAGTTCTCTGAACGTGAAGATATCGAGGAGCGTGGTTTGGATATCTATATGCAAGATATCGCCTTGTTAACTAATGATGATAATGACAAAGATCCCAACGCCGACACGGTTTCCATGATGACGATACACTCTTCAAAAGGGTTAGAATTTCCAGTTGTATTTATCGTAGGATTGGAAGAGAATCTATTTCCATCACAATTGGCTTTAAATTCGAGGACAGAATTGGAGGAGGAACGAAGATTATTTTACGTTGCAGTTACCAGAGCTGAAAAAAAATTATTACTTTCGTACGCAACTTCTAGATATCGTTGGGGAACACTGAATAACTGTGAACCAAGTAGATTCTTGGATGAACTGAATCCAGCTTGTTTGGATTTGGATTTTAAACCAAGACAAAGTTCTTCTGCAGAATCTGGAGGTTTTCAAGGTGAGCGTATTGCTTGGCAGCAAAAAGAGACGGATAGTTTTTCAAAACCTAAGCCGAAACCTTTTAAAACTACCTCGATATTACCCAAAGCGCATACACCTTCCGCTGGTTTTACTCCGTCTGATACCAATAATTTACAAGTTGGCATGGAAGTGGAGCATGAAAGATTTGGATTTGGAAAGGTTGTGAACCTGGAAGGATCGAAGGGAGAAGTAAAAGCAACTATTTTCTTTAAAGACTTGGGACAGAAACAATTGTTGCTTAAATTTGCAAAACTGAGAATTATTCAATAATTTAATACCAAAGTATCAAATACAACGTTGTATTGGTACTGAAATTCACTATATGAACTTTGACTACAACAGCACAAGACCGAAGCTAATCCTAGCTGAATACGGTAGGAATGTGCAAAATATGGTAAACTATATTTGTGATTTACCGACAAAAGAGGAAAGAAATAAGTATGCTCAAGTTGTCATTGATATGATGGGGGTTTTAAATCCTCATTTACGCGATGTGGCAGATTTTAAGCATAAATTGTGGGATCACTTACAAATTATTTCTGATTTTAAAATCGATGTAGACTCACCTTATCCTACAGCAACTCCAGAATTGGTAAAACATGAACCGGAATTGTTAACCTATCCACAGCATAATATTAAGTACAAACATTACGGTTTTACTGTGGAGAAGATGATTAATAAGGCCATTTCGATCACAGATGAGGAAAAGCGTCAAAAAATGGCTCTTTCCATTGCCAATTTTATGAAAATGGCTTATACAACTTGGAATAAGGATGCGGTTGCAGATGAATTTATCATCCAAGATTTATCCGAATTATCAAGTAAAGTTTTGCAATTGCCCGAAGGCACTGTATTAACGAAGCTAGACTTTAAAAGCGCGCCTCCAGGCAACCGCGTTAAAGGAAATAGCCCTGCCCAAACAACGAATAACAATTCGGGTCATTCTAATAATAACCACAGTCGCAGCAGTAATAACAATAACTCAAACAATAGAAGACCTTCTGGCACGAATTCGTTCCAAAAGCGTAGCAACTCTGGTGGCGGAAGCAGTAATAACAACAACAGACGCCCTTATCAAAATAATAATAATAGCAACAGCAGTAGTAACAGTAACAGCGGTTATAAAAGAGGATAATTGTTAATACCTTGGGTATTAGATAAGGCAATTGTGAAGTAATTTATATTTCTTTTCAATTGCTTTTTTTCTTATAGATAACGTAAAGAGAATATAAAAAGATATAGGTGTACGAATGAATGCATTTGAAATCAATGGCGGGAAGCCATTAAAAGGAGAGATTATTCCTCAGGGGGCAAAAAATGAAGCATTGCAGATACTGTCTGCAGTATTGTTGACGGAGGAGCCCGTGACAATCAGTAACGTTCCCGATATTAAGGACGTGAATAAATTAATTGATCTTTTGAAAGCTCTAGGGGTAAGTGTTAATCAGATTGACGAGGATACTTATGTCTTTGAAGCAAAAAATATTAATATTGATTATTTCCAATCCAACGAGTTTAAGGAAAAAGGCGGAAGTTTGCGCGGATCTATTATGATCGTTGGACCTTTATTAGCTCGTTTTGGAAAGGCTGCTATTCCGAAACCAGGAGGTGATAAAATCGGTCGCCGACGTTTGGATACGCACTTTTTGGGATTTGAAAAGTTGGGAGCTAAGTTTATCTACGATGCGGAAAATCATTTCTTCAATGTTGATGCTTCTCAATTAAAAGGTGCATATATTTTATTAGATGAAGCGTCAGTGACCGGTACTGCCAACATTGTGATGGCAGCTGTATTGGCAAAAGGAACGACTGAAATCTATAATGCTGCATGTGAGCCATATCTACAACAGTTATGTAAAATGTTGAATCGCATGGGAGCTAAAATCTCAGGTATCGGTTCAAACTTGCTTACCATAGAAGGAGTAGAGCGCTTAGGCGGTACTACACACCGCATGTTGCCCGATATGATTGAGATTGGTTCTTTCATTGGACTGGCAGCTATGACAGGTTCTGAGATTACCATCAAAGATGTTTGTTATAAGGAGCTGGGGATTATTCCTACTGTTTTTCAACGATTAGGAATTAAAATGGAACTAAGAGGTGATGATCTTTTTATTCCAGCTCAAGATTCATATGAAATCGATACTTTTATTGATGGATCAATTTTAACGATATCCGATTCTCCATGGCCAGGATTCACACCTGATTTATTAAGTATTGTCTTGGTTGTGGCTACACAAGCAAAAGGAAATGTTTTGGTGCATCAAAAAATGTTTGAAAGCCGTCTTTTCTTTGTTGATAAATTAATCGATATGGGTGCTCAAATCATTCTTTGTGACCCACATCGCGCTACTGTGATTGGGTTAAATAAAATGTATCCTTTGCGAGGCATTGAGATGACTTCTCCAGATATACGTGCAGGAGTATCCTTATTAATTGCCGCTTTGTCAGCTAAAGGCACGTCTACCATTCATAATATCGAACAAATAGAACGTGGTTATCAACATATTGAAGAACGCTTGAAAAAACTAGGGGCTGATATTCGACGTGTAGAGGCAACTCCAAAAGGACATTAAAAACATGGTATTGTCATAATTTAATTTTGTATACTACAAAGGTAGATTTTATTTCAATCTTATAATATATTTGATAAATCAAATGTTTAAACATATAAAAGTATATTAATTATGAAAAAATTATTGTTATTGCCCGCTATTGCAGCTGTTATCATGTCTTCATGCGCTGGAAATCCTGAAGGAAAAAAAGCCGAAGTTCAAGATTCTGTCGCTACTGAACAAATTGCTACTCCCGCAGGAGATGTTTATCAAGTAGATGTTGCACAATCGAAAGTGGTATGGACAGGTACAAAAGTAACAGGTGCACATACAGGTACAATTGCAATTAAATCAGGTACTTTAAGTGTAGATAACGGTGTTCTGACCGGAGGTACATTTGCATTGGACTTGAATACAATTAGTTCTACAGATTTGGAAGGTGAGTATAAGGAGAAATTGGATGGACATTTGAAAGCAGCAGACTTCTTTGATGTAGCTAAATTTCCAGAAGCCACTTTTGTTATCACTAAAGCTGAAGCTGGTGCAACTCCTCAAGATGTGAAAGTTTCTGGTAACTTAACAATCAAAGGTGTTACTAAAAATATTTCATTCGATACTAAAGTTGTTGAATCTACTGCAACAACAATCAAAACAGAAGCTGATTTTAATATCGTTCGTGCAGATTGGGGTGTAAGTTATGAAGGTAAAAAAGATGATTTAATCTCTGCTGAAATTAACTTTAAGGTTTCTTTGGTAGCGACTAAATAATATCAACTGCTTAGAAGCAGTATAAAAAAAGGAGCGATAAAATTTTATCGCTCCTTTTTTTATACAATAGGCCGCCTTAGCAATTGTTATGAAACCTTAAGCAACATCTCTCAAATCTACAGCAACTACGCGTGATACACCTTGCTCGACCATGGTTACACCATAGATGATATCGGTGCTTGCTATCGTTTTCTTATTGTGAGAAACCACTATAAATTGTGAGTTCTTCGAAAAGTCGCGAATAATGTTGTTAAATTTATCAATATTAGTATCATCCAATGGTGCATCTACCTCATCAAAGATACAGAAGGGAGCAGGCTTAGATAGATACAGCGAGAACAAAAGCGCCGTAGAGGTCAATGTTTTCTCGCCCCCAGATAACTGATTGATCGAAAGTGGTCTTTTTCCTTTTGGACGCGCGATGATATCAATATCCGAATCTAAAGGTTTGGAAGGATCTGTTAGGATTAAATCACAGCTATCTTCTTCATTAAATAAGGAACGGAAAACTTTGATAAAGTTATCACGGACACTATTGAATGTAAACATAAATTGTACTTCTGCGGTATCATCAATTTCTTTAATTGTTGCCATTAAAGATCCTTTTGCTTCTAATAAATCAGCTTTTTCTTTATTGATAAAGTTGTAACGTTCATTCATCTCATCAAAAGCTTCTTTGGCCATTAAATTGATAGAACCATACTCATTCAACTGTTTTTTCAGCTTAGTACATTTGGCTACAAGTGCATCCTGATCTTCGGTAATTGTGGGCGCTTCTTCCTGTTCCAATAAGTCTTTCAATTCAATATTAAACTCCGCTGAGAGGCGCTCTTTTAACGTGTTGAGATCAATTTGAAGTGCTGTTTTCTTATCTTTTATTTCAGAAATTAGAAGATCGTCCTGTTCCTTTGAACGACGATACTGGATGATCTGTTCCTCAAGCTCATTGATTTGTTTCCGTACGCCATAGTAATTCTTTTCTAAGTCCTCTAAACCCTTTTCTAACGCATCTTTCTGCGTGTACATATCCACGAGATCTTCATCTTCTTCATCGACGAATTGGGCAGTATTTTTTAAAGAAAGTTGCACTTCTTCGAGATCTTTACTGTTACGTTCGATACGGTTTTGAAAATCATCTTGTTGAGTTTCTCTGAATTCAAGATCTTTATTGATATTTGAAACCTTGTTTTGCTGTTGGTGGTAAGCAATATTCCCTTGATTATAGCTGGCAGATTTCTCGGTTAAGATTTCAGAAATTTCATTGAAACGATCCTGATAGTCTTGTAAATCACCAACCTGTTGTTCACGTTCGTTTTTGAAATCTTGTATTTTGGGTTCCAAAATCAACAAATCATTTTCGATGGCGACAATTTTATCTTGTATATCCTTCTTGCGATTGAGCGCATTGGTAATAAAGGTTTGATACTGTTCTTGTTTTGTTTTAACAGATATCAGTTCATTATTTAACCGGTTTAATTGAAAACGAAGTTCATCAATTGTTTCCTTTTGCGAATTCGATTGTAAAGCTGTTAAGCGTCCAGTCTCATCTGCTATTTTATCTTGTAAAATATGGATACTTTCATTAAGCGTTTTGATTTCTTTCGCTAAGATTTCAATATTTTTAGCACGTCCAATTCTTTTTCCTTCAAATAATCCAACAGAACCTCCTGATAGCCCTAATTTGCTTTTAGAAAATTTGCCATTTTTTTGTAAAATAATGGTATCTCCTTGAGGTAGTGCTAGTTCGAGTTCATGATCACGTTCACGTTGTAAAATAAAAACATGTTGCAGCAGTACTTGACACAGGGGTTTGAATCTGTCATCAACAGTAATCACATCCAATGCCGGTGTTAGGAGGTCATGATCAATTGATGGAGCAGTGGGTACTGACTCAATAGCATCCAGAATAAAGAAATTTGCACGTCCACGGGCCGCGTCACTCAAAAGGTTGATCGCCTGAACAGCATCCTGTTGTGTTTCCACGACATAATGGTTCATGATCGGTTCCAAATAATTTTCGATAGCTACACGATAATCTTCTTCACAGAATAGGATATCCGAAAATAAAGGTGGCTGCTTTTTCCAACCTGCATTTTTCTTTAAAAATCGAATGGAGTCCGGAAATCCTTCTAAGTTATCTATTAATGATTTTGTTAAGTTATATTCGTTTTGCTTGGCATCTGCCAATCTAGATTCTTTACTTAGATCTTCTTTGAGGGTATTGATGTTTGTAGTATGATGCTGCAGTTGAGTTTGCAACTCTTCTTCCATTTGGATAGCAGTCTCATACTGTTGTTGTTGTGTTTCAACACATCCTTCCAACTCGGCAACAGCGATGTTGAATTGATTTAATTCTGCTTCTTTTGATTCGGTATCCGCCAGTGTGCGGACAGACTCTTGTAAAAGAGCTTCTTTTTGTATATTTAATACTGCAATATCTTTTTCAAGCCTATAAATATTGTCCTGCAATGATGTACTTGCTTTATTGAAAGCATCGAGTTTTCCTTTGGCAGCTTGCTGTTGACCTCTCAGTTCTTCGACTTCAAATTTATCTTTTTCAAGATTTGCTTGAAAATTATCCAATTGCTGTTGCTCATGAAATAATTCTTCATGGAGACGTTTAATGGTATAGAGCACATGATTGAGCTGCTGATTGTCATTGTTGATCTCCAGATTCAGCCGATTTTCTTTATCTTGAAGATTTTTAAGCTGCTCGTTTTTAACTTTTTTTTCCGACTCATAATTTCGGATTTTATTGATAAACTCTTGCGTTGCTTTTTGTTGCAGGGAAACGTTTTTTTCTTGCTCTAAATTATCTTCACGGATTTGCTTCAATTCATTTTCAGCTTTACTGATATGTTCTTGAGCATCTGTGCTTTGCTTGTTCAATTTAGATTCCTGCTGCTGTAAACGTTCCAATTCACTGCTGAAATCTCCGATGCGATAGTAGGCTAGATTGATGCTACTGTGACGGTATTCATCTTTTAACAGCGTATATTTTTCTGCTTTTTTAGCTTGACCTTCCAAAGACCTTAAGTTTTTAGTGATCTCAAAAAGCAGATCATCTACGCGACTTAAATCGACTTCGGTGTCTCTAAGCTTATTTAAGGTTTGTTTTTTGCGAACTTTGTATTTGGAAATTCCTGAAGCCTCTTCAAATAGATTACGACGTGAGTTCTCTTTATTATTGATGATTTCGTCGATCATTCTCAGTTCAATGATCGAATACGAATCAGCACCAACCCCTGTGTCTAGAAAGAGGTCAGTAATATCTTTTAAACGACATTTTACATCGTTCAATCGATACTCACTATCCCCGTTTCTAAACAATTTACGCGTCACGGTGACTGTCGTAAATGCGGTAGGAAGCACATTTTTATTATTATCAAACGTGAGCGATACTTCAGCCAAGTTTGCGGCTTTACGATTTTTCGTTCCATTAAAAATGATATTTTCCATTTTTTCTGAACGGAGCATCCGTGTACTTTGCTCTCCCAAAACCCAACGTATTGCATCTACAACATTTGATTTTCCACAACCATTAGGACCCACGATAGCCGTGACGCCTTCATTAAAGTTGATGGTGATCTTGTCGCCGAAGCTTTTGAATCCTTTTATTTCTAGTTTGGTTAACTGCATTTATACTACAATTTTTCTGCATTAAATAGGAAACGAAATTAAGAAATAAGTTCAACTTATTCGCACGATTTTGCGATTCAAAAGCATAAGTTTTGGTAACCTGATGGTTATGTCTGATTATGAAAATTGTTCATCGAATACCATTAACAACATCCTGCTTCACTGTCGCAGCTAGGACCTTCATTATCATTCATAATGATTGCCGGTTTGGCATCATCATAGGCTTGACGAAGTGTTTTCTCAAACATTTCTAAAGGTTGTGCTCCTGCGATTCCAAATTTTTGGTTGAAAACAAAAAACGGAACACCACGTAAACCTAAGTTGATGCCTTCTTGAATATCTTGTGTCACTTCGTAGGCAAAGCGGTCACTGTGTAGCAGCTCTTCAACAGCTATTTGATCTAGACCTATTTCTACAGCGAGTGCAGTTAAACTGTCGATATGATTGATATCTTTACCTTCACTAAAATGAGCTTTAAATAAGCGCTCTTTTAATACATTGCCCTGACCGATTTCTTGAGCGAAATGAATGAGGCGATGTGCATTTAAGGTGTTAACGATCAATGATTTTTCAAAATTAAAGTCAATATTCAGAGACTTGCCGATGGACTGGACTTGATGCATCATGCCCAAAGTCTCTTCTTCACTCAATCCTTTAGCATCTTTGATGTACTTAACTGCGGGTATGCCTGCTGCATCTTGTGGAAATTGAGGATGCAATTGGTAGGATTTCCATACAATTTCTACTTCATCACGATGTGGAAAGGATGCTAAAGCTTGTTCTAATCTTTTTTTGCCGATATAACAAAAAGGACAAACGATATCAGACCAAATTTCTATTTTCATAATATGTGCTTAATAATGGGAACACTCTTCATTAGAGGGTTCCCAGAAATATATCTAGTTAAATTTAATAATAAAATCTTCTTGGAGCGGTCTCACTTTTTTCATGTTCACTAACCAGTCATGAGCTTCATCACGATAGCCGATTGCTATGATGGACACTGATTTAAGACCTAATTTATTCAGTTCAAGTAAGGCATCTAATTGTTCATTGTTGAAACCTTCCATAGGAGTGGCATCAATCTTTTGCTCTGCTGCAGCTGCTAATGCCAATCCAAAACCAATATAAGCTTGACGCGCAGCATGACTAAATTGCTGTTCTTGAGACAATGCTGATAATTGTGCGAATAAGTTATTTTTGTAATCATCTGCAAAGTTTAATGGTAATCCTCTTTCTTCTGCTTGTTGTGTAAAAGTTGCTTCGACACGTTCTTTTGTATAGGCATCGTACGCTGCAAATACCAAGATATGTGAACTATCGACGATTTGTGATTGTCCATATGCGATGGGCTGGATTTTAGCTTTCAATTCTGGATCAGAAATTTCAATGACGCGAAAAGGATGTAATCCAGAGGAAGTAGGAGCTAGGCGAGCAGCTTCTAAAATGTAGTCAATTTTTTCTTGTGCTACAGGAGTGCCATTCATTTTCTTGGTGGCATATCTCCATTTTAAATCTTCTAATAAACTCATGTTAGTTATTATGATGTTTTAATGATATAATAAATCCTTGAATCGCATCTGTTAAAATTGGAGACACTTCTTCTGGATTGGTTTCTTTGTTTGATAGAAATTCAATAGTAATAATGCCATGTAAAATCGACCAAAAGGTTTTGAACTTTAAATACAGATCGATCTGATCGACATTATTTTCTGTTATACATTTGGAAATGCAAGTTAACATGACAGTAGATGTTGCTTTCATTTCTTTAATACTGTTAACGACCTCGCATTGTGGAATGCCTAATCCAAACATAATTTCATAACATTTTTTATGTTCAAGGGCAAATTTCCAGTATGATGTGGCGATGTTGTATAAATTGTCGTCAGCATTTTTATTGAGGTCCACGGCAGAAGCGAGTTGCTCTGCCATCATCGCAAAACCTTGTCTAGTAAAATAAGCAATAATGGCATCTTTGTTTTCAAAGTGCTTATAGATCACGGGTACACTATACTCGATAGCATCGGCAATTTTACGAATCGAAAGTGCCTGCCAGCCCTCTTCCTCTACAATAAGCCATGACTGTTCAATTATTTGTAATTTAATTTTTTCTAAATCTCTTAATTTGCGCTCTACAACCCCCATCTATACTTCATTAGTTAACAGTGTTAGCAAAATTAACAATGATTTTTAAAACCTGAATATCATGCCAAATTTACTACACTCATATGACAGATGCTCCTACCATGACAAGCGATATTTTGATCATTCTATCAGATGCTCTCCATATTTTCAACTATCGGATAATATCATCTGGCTATGAGTCCTATACTTTTTATTTACTTAAATTTTAGTTATTTATAAAATAAAATATAATACATGTTAACTAATATTTTGCGCATAACATTTTGTTATATCTAAAAAAATTAGTACATTTGTGGTTGGTGCAAAATTAAATGCTCTATGATGGCTTTAATTTTGGTCAGTTCTTGAATAGCACTCATGAAAAAAAATAAATTTTTTTTCTCATCCATACGTTTCTTGCTATTTTAAAAATTGACTTCATAGTTTTGATTCATCCATATATTGGTTCTTCTCCACCAATTTAGGTTGCTGGTCATATTTTATGCTAGTGAACTAAGACTTCAAAACTGAGCATCATCGTTTATTCACACGTGGGGCAAGAATTGCCAGCGTCTTATTCAATTCACTTTAATTTATTATTATGTTAGGATTTATTATTAAATTTTTATTGACGGTAGTTATTTCAACTTGGTTAATCATGCAAAATGCAACTGGAAACTTACTAAGCTTACCTGTACTTTTTGCAGCATTGGCGTTTGGTTTGTTTATCTGGGATGCCATTATTTCTTATCGTAAATCGGAGGAAAGAAAGGAAAATATACAGCATTTGAATGATTTTTTTAAATATAAACAAAGTAAATACCGTGGTTTATAAAACTTGGTTTCTATTGGAACATCCAATTTAATGCAGTGTCGATTTTTATCCACTGCATTTTTTTACGCTCTTTAATTAAAAAGAACGTAAAAAAGAGTTGATTTCCTGGTTGAATTTTTTGGGTTCTTCTAAATTAGGCAAATGACCAGATGCTGCAAATTCAACGTATTTAACATCTGCTATCCCCTCCAGTAAGCTATTAATTTGCTTTTCATTTACCAATTTATCTTCTTTTCCCTTAATCACGAGAGTGGGAACAGTAATAGACGATAGCATTGCCGTGGTATCTGTTCGAGCTGCCAAAGCTAATTGCGTAGCACAGATGCTCGCCAAATCGTTTCTTCTGATCGAACTTTTAATCACTTCAATCGCTTGAGGATTGTCGGATAATGTTTTCTTGGAAAAAATAGTTTCAATAAATCCTAAAGAAAAGGGACGCTTACCATATTTCAGTAATGCTTGGATCGAGTCAAAACGTTTTTGTTTGCCTTGATTATCATCGGCAAATGCGTGCGTGTCGCTTAAAATAAGTCCTTTTATTTTATCACTCTTTAATTCATAGGTCCGAAGTGCAATATAACCTCCCATGGATACGCCACAAAGCACAACATTATTTAAATTTAAATGAGTGATCAATTTGATTAAATCCTTTGCGAATACATCGATACTAAAAAATCCATGCCCTCGAGTGCTATGTCCATGTCCCCTAATATCAGTTGCAATACCAGTCATTGTTTCATCCAGATCCAATAGTTGTTCACGCCACATGTTTTTGTTAAATGGAAATCCATGTAAAAATATAATCGTCTTTTGCGGCATATGCAGCTTGCTTGGTCTTATCATGTAAGAAATGCTGATATCATCGATGCGTATTTTGCTTAGTTTCGTTTCCTTTTGGAACATAGGATCGTCTTTATGAAAAAAAATATTAAAAAAATAACTCCTGTAAATGTAATACTATCAATAAGATAAAAAAAATATTAGTTTTTTTGATCAAAAAAGTTGGAAAATAGTTTGCAGAATTGAAAAAAGTCCCGATATTTGTATCACCAAACAAAAGGGTATGACTTTTAAACAAGTCAAATTAAAATGCACTCATGGCTCAATTGGATAGAGCACCTGACTACGGATCAGGAGGTTAGGGGTTCGACTCCCTTTGAGTGCACAACTACAAAAGCTTAGTCTGATAAAGATTAAGCTTTTTCTTTTTTCTATATCTTTCCTATCATCTGTCATCTATTTTCTCGGAGCCCACTAATAGTGTAAGGGATATCAATTATGTTATATAATATGATGTTTGATTTTTTATGACGATCATAAGCCAAGACCAAATTGAGATACTGCTGCTATACATAAAAGAGAGAAAATAATTTTTACGCTATTATTGTAGTTGATCATCAGGTATGATATTAATATTCCAGTTTTAACTTCTGATTGTTGATAGCTGAGACGTTTTGTACATGATCTATAATGTGGTATCAGGAAGCTTCTGAGATCGATTATAAGTAATCATTAAAGTATTCGATAAGCGATTATTTATTTTGTTTCATTATCAGACTATTAGATAAAATTTGAAAAAAAAATTTGGAGGCAGTGCTATTTTGCCTATATTTGCATCACCAAAACGGAAGAACAGCAATGAAGATGACGTAATGGTTGACGCGCTCATGGCTCAATTGGATAGAGCACCTGACTACGGATCAGGAGGTTAGGGGTTCGACTCCCTTTGAGCGCACTATTTGAAAAGCCTAATCAATATAGCGATTAGGCTTTTATTTTTTTACTCTATTACTCTAAATACTACTATGCTAAACCTTGTAATATTTGGCCCTCCGGGGGCAGGGAAGGGAACACAATCGCAGAAACTTATCGATAAATATCAGTTAGTTCATGTTTCAACGGGTGATATCTTTAGAGCTCATATTCAAAACCAGACAGCTCTAGGCAAACAAGTAAGTCAGATTATTGCTGACGGAAATTTGGTACCTGATTCGATTACGATTGCGATGTTGGAAGAGGAAGTGAAGAAAAATCCGGAAGCGAAAGGATTTATTTTTGATGGTTTTCCACGTACAGTGGCACAAGCCGAAGCGTTGGATGAATTTCTAACCGGTATTAACTCTTCTATTTCTGTAGTTATTGCTTTAGATGTGAATGAAGAAGAATTAAAAACACGCATTGCCAAGCGTCAGGAGATTTCTGGACGTGCAGATGATGCAGCAGATAAATTGGTAAAACGTATTGATGAATATTTCACCAAGACAATTCATGTTTTACCCTATTATGAAGCACAGGGTAAATTGTCCAAAGTGAACGGTATCGGTGATATTGATTTTATTTTCGGAGAGTTAACTGCTATTATTGACAATTATTAAATAAGGAAACGGAAACGTTTTACTAACAAACATATTTTATTTCTATGGCGCAGGGTTCGAATTTTGTTGATTATGTGAAGGTGTGTTGTCGATCGGGACACGGAGGATCTGGCTCAGCGCACTTGCATCGAGATAAAACAACCATGAAAGGTGGACCTGATGGTGGTGATGGAGGCCGTGGAGGTCACATTATTCTAAAAGGGAATACACAATTATGGACGTTATTACACCTTAAATATAGAAAGCATATCATTGCTTCTAGTGGTGAATCTGGTAGCTCAGCTACAAGTACAGGTGCTTCGGGTAAGGATGAAATTCTAGAAGTTCCTGCTGGTACAGTTGCTAAAGATGCTGAAACCGGAGAAGTTTTATTTGAAATTACCGAAGATGGTGAAACGCAGATTTTAACTCCTGGTGGTAAAGGTGGATTAGGAAACTGGCACTTTAAATCTTCTACACAGCAAACTCCTCGTTTTGCACAACCAGGTATGCCTGGTCAGGAACGCTGGATTATCTTGGAATTGAAAGTATTAGCTGATGTGGGATTAGTAGGGTTTCCAAATGCCGGAAAATCAACGCTTTTATCTGTTGTTTCTGCTGCTAAACCAGAAATTGCCAATTATCCTTTTACAACTCTGGTTCCCAATTTAGGTATTGTGAGCTACCGTGATGGCAAATCTTTTGTCATGGCAGATATTCCCGGTATTATTGAAGGTGCTTCAGAAGGAAAGGGCTTGGGATATCGATTTTTAAGACATATCGAACGAAATTCTGTTTTATTATTTATGGTACCTGCTGATACAGAACGTACCATAAAACAGGAGTATGATATTTTATTGAACGAGTTATCTGTTTATAATCCTGAACTTCGTGATAAACCAAAATTATTGGCGATTACGAAGTCGGATATGCTGGATGAAGAATTGGAACGTGAGATGGAAAAAGAAGTTCCGGAAGGATTGCCACATATTTTCATATCATCGGTTGCAGGTAAAAATATTTTGCAATTGAAGGACATGATCTGGAAAGCTATTAATTCATAATCATTCGTATATGGATAAGAAAGGCGATTGCAAAACAGCAATCGCCTTTCTTATTTTAAATTCATACCACATTGTATCATTATGATCAATTTAATGCTTTTAAGCGCAGATATAGTGGCAAATAGGAGTACTGTTGCGCAAAGCAACTTCGATTTGAATTAGTTCTGCTATATGGTTAGCAAAAATAACGAACACTGACCATGTCATCCTATGCGAAAGGTTAAAGAGGGGTGTTTGTTCGTGATATTGTATCTTTTTAAAGTTGCGGGATTCATCATCGTGGCTGATACAAATAGGTGCAGCTGGTTGGTTCTCTTTTGGTGGATGTAGCATCTGGATATTCATCAATATACTCTGCTTATATGGGTATAGGATAGGATTATCGCATAAATAGCATTGAAAATGGATAACAAATACATGGTTTTCGTGCTGAAATTTAATTTATTACGTCAATAAATTTGGAATATCACAATTAAATAAAAAAAGTCTTTTTACTTTGATGATTTTGTTATACCTTTGTCTCCTGTGAAAATTGAAGTAAATGCTTTCGCAAATGTTATAAAGAACGATAAATTCGTTATCGTTAAATCAATTTTTTAGTTGATAATTTAGCCCATTTAGGGCTTTTTTTATACACCAAACTTCGATCAAGCAAGGAATTATTAAAAACAATTTTATATTTAATAAATAATGACCAACTACAGCAAATTGCCTGCAATTTTAGTTTTAGAAGACGGAACAGTTTATCACGGAAAGGCAGCGGGTAAAATTGGAACGACTACTGGCGAGATTTGTTTCAATACCGGAACTACAGGTTATCAAGAGATTTTTACCGACCCTTCATACTTCGGACAAATCATGGTAACAACCAATGCCCATATTGGTAACTATGGAATTGATGAAGATGACACAGAATCAGGTAAGATTCAAATAGCAGGACTAGTTTGTAAGAATTATAATATTAACTATAGTCGTAAAATGGCTGATGAATCTATTCAAAGCTATTTTGAAGAAGGAAATCTAGTTGGTATTTCTGATATTGATACGCGATCTTTAGTACGTCATATCCGCAACAAAGGGGCTATGAATGCGATTATTTCATCTGAGAATTTAGATGTTGAATCTTTAAAAGCAACATTAGCTACTGTTCCATCTATGGATGGACTTGAATTATCATCTCAGGTATCGACTACCGAACCTTATTTCTACGGTAATGAAGATGCTCCAGTTCGAGTTGCAGTACTAGATCTAGGTATTAAGAAAAATATTCTTCGCAATTTCGATCAAAGAGAAGTTTATGCCAAGGTATTTCCTGCTAAAACAACTTTTGCTGAAATGCAAGAATGGAATCCTGCTGGATATTTTATCTCTAATGGTCCTGGTGATCCATCTGCGATGAGTTACGCAATACAAACCGTAAAAGACATTTTAGCAGCAGATCAGCCTATGTTTGGAATTTGTCTAGGGCATCAGATATTGGCCTTAGCAAATGATATTCGTACTCAAAAAATGCACAATGGACATCGTGGTATCAATCATCCTGTGAAAAACATCATTGCCAATCGTTGTGAAATTACATCGCAGAATCACGGTTTTGGTGTAGTTGCAGAAGATATTGAACAGTCTGATAAAGTTGAAGTAACCCATATCAACTTAAATGATCAATCGATTGAAGGTATCCGTGTGATCGGTAAAAATGCATTCTCGGTACAATATCACCCAGAGTCATCACCTGGTCCACATGATTCACGTTATTTATTTGATGATTTCATTGAATTGATAAAAAAATAATGAATACGTATAGGAGAGGGGTTAGCGATTTGCTAACCTCTTTTTTTGTTCTTTAGCTATTCATTCTTGCCATAAAATTGTGTTTTACGTTTTTTAATCAGCCCAATTTTATTTATATTTGATTATTAAATCAGAATATAATTTTTTAGTGTAAAAATTACACTAAGTATTGTATAAAATACTATATAAAAAGTTTAAACCAATATTACAATGAGTTTAATTATTGATGTACATGCGCGTCAGATTTTGGATTCGCGCGGAAATCCTACTATCGAAGTAGATGTAACGACACAGAATGGTTTCGTTGGACGTGCTGCAGTACCTTCTGGTGCTTCTACAGGTGTTCACGAAGCAGTAGAGTTGCGTGATGGTGATAAATCAAAATACTTAGGTAAAGGTGTTTTGAAAGCAGTAGAAAATGTAAATACTAAAATTGCTGAAGCTTTGGCAGGTGTTGACGTTTTTGAACAAAATGCAATTGACAAAATCATGATTGATTTGGACGGCACTGAAAATAAAGGAAATTTAGGCGCTAATGCTATTTTGGGTGTTTCTTTAGCTGTTGCAAAAGCTGCTGCGCAAGAGTCTCGTCAACCTCTATACCGTTATATTGGTGGTGTTAATGCCAATACATTACCTATTCCGATGATGAACATCATTAATGGTGGTTCTCACTCTGATGCTCCTATTGCTTTCCAAGAGTTTATGATTATGCCAGTAGGTGCACCTTCATTCTCAGAAGCTTTGCGCTGGGGAACAGAAGTATTCCATAACTTGAAAAAGATTTTACATGACCGTGGTTTATCTACAGCAGTAGGTGATGAGGGTGGTTTTGCTCCAACTTTTGATGGTACTGAAGATGCTATTGAAACTGTTTTAAAAGCTATCGAAGCAGCAGGTTACAAACCAGGTTCTGATATCTGTTTGGCTTTAGATTGTGCTGCATCTGAATTTTATGTAAACGGAAAATACGATTATACTAAATTTGAAGGTGATAAAGGTGCTATCCGTACTTCTGAAGAGCAAGTTGCTTATTTAGCAGAATTGACTGAGAAATATCCGATTATTTCTATTGAAGATGGTATGCAGGAAGATGACTGGTCTGGATGGAAATTGTTAACTGAAAAAGTCGGTGCAACGATCCAGTTAGTTGGTGATGATTTATTTGTTACGAATACAAAACGTTTGCAACAAGGTGTTGATACCGATACTGCAAACTCAATCTTGGTAAAAGTTAATCAAATTGGATCTTTGACGGAAACAATCAATGCGGTTACTTTGGCACAGCATTCAAATTATACGTCAGTAATGTCGCACCGTTCTGGAGAGACTGAAGATTCGACAATTGCTGATTTAGCTGTTGCATTGAACTGTGGTCAGATTAAAACAGGTTCTGCTTCACGTTCGGATCGTATGGCTAAATACAATCAATTATTACGTATTGAAGAAGAATTAGGTGCAAATGCACGTTTTATTGGTAAAAACTTCCGTTTTGCTAAAAAATAATCTTTTTAATAAAGCATAAAAGTAAAAAGCCTAGTCATTTGATTAGGCTTTTTGATTTTTTCCAGTTCTAGGCGTTACCTTTATTTGGACAAACGATACTTAGACCAAACTCTGCATTTAATTGTTGAATAAAATAAGTTGCCAATAGAGGAGACTCCACTTCTATATTTTGGTGGATAAAGAAATATAACTTTTGCAGTCCTGCTTTTCTCCAATGTTTAATAACCGCAATCCATTCATCCAATCGAGAGTAATCCGAAGCATGATTGGCACCAACATACCGTATAAAGGCGATAGGTGTAGTCAAGCGCATGTGCAATAGGTCACGCCGCCCTGCTGTATCAACCAAGACATTTGTAATACTAAACTCTTCAAGTAGTTGAAAGTAAGCCTCAGCTATTTTGGGATCTGAAAACCATTCCTGATTTCGTACTTCTACTGCTAGTGGAAGACCTTTTGGAAATTTTGACAGAAACTCACGCAAGCGTTCCATGTCTTTTGGTTTATAGTTATCGTGCATCTGCAAAAAAATCATCCCTAACTTCTCTTCGAAAAAAACGATATTGTCAGTAAATTCTTTTACTTTTTCTTCGGTATTCAATAGACGACTATAATGACTGATAGACTGCGGTATTTTAGGAAAAAACTTAAAATCTGCAGGTGTCTTATTCTTCCAAGTTTCTACTTGCTTCTTGGATGGTGCATAGTAGAAAGTTGCATTTAATTCAATACTATTAAATTGATTGCTGTAATAAGTGAGTTCATCTTTAGTTCCTCTCGGATAGAAGCCTTTCAATTCTGTCTTATTCCACTTGGCACAGCCCACATAAACTTCAAAGGATGCTTTATTCTTATGCTGCTTGAGTAATTTCAATGTTTCAGGGGAGATCGCTGGTAAGGTAAAATCGATATCCTGGGGGTTCGTGACTTGTCCAAATTTCATATTTTATGTTTTTATACTTTATAACAAATTAAGCGTCATGAAGTTTAATTATACTATACAACTTTTCATTTCCAATTTGCCATGGGATCGAACATGTTAATATATTGAATCGTTTGATTCTTGAAATCATAGATAGATACCTCTTCCATTGGGTGCAACTCCCGGATGAAAAAATCAACATACATCTTGTTATTTTCTTAAAAAAAGGATTGATTTTGATTAAGTATTAATGTAATTCATCCCAAAATTCCTGAAATTGTTGTTTCAGTTGTGCTAATTCAAGTTCCAATGTTTCAATTCTTTTTTGGAGAAGTGCAGTGCTTTCCGATGTAGCAGGAGTTTGTTCAAATTGTTCCAGATCAACGTCGCCTAACAGATGAATATATCTGATTTCTTTATGTCCTGGTTGTTTATCGAGTGCTCTTACGAATCCTTCTGCTGCTAACTTATCTAACTGGGCTGTGATATCCTCTAAAGCTTCAAAATCGTAAAGACGTCCTGAATTGGAGTTTATTTCGCCTGCAGTTAACGGTCCACGTAGTAAGAGTAGACATATAATCGCTAATTCTGATGGTACCAACGGAAATTGTATGGCAAAATTGTGTTTATACTTGGTCACGCGGCTTCCACCACCCACAACATGTGCAATAAGTCCTTTTTTCTTTAATATGGCTAAGGTATTGATAATGGTTTCATCGGAGTATTGTACGACGGGTCTTCTAGCGGTTTTTTGATTGCAGGCGCTTTGGAGACCGTTCAGTGACATCGGATAATATTCTGGAGTGACCTTTGACTTTTCGATCAAAGCGCCTAATACACGCTGCTCTTCGGTTGATAATTGTGGTTTGGTGCTAAGTTCCATAAATGTAATGAGTTGAAATCAAATATGCTATTTTTTATAGGGGGAAACAATTATTTTTAAATATTATCCACAATAAAAACCAATAAATATCCTTTTTATTATCTTAGTGAAGTTTTAAATATACTGCTTTGTTGAAGATTGCGTTCCATCCCGAATATATTCATCCCGTACGAGAAGGTCATCGATTTCCGATGGAAAAATATGAATTGATTCCTTTACAGCTTTTACATGAAGGTGTTGTGAGAAAGGAAAATTTTTTCGAACCTGCTCTGGCTTCTTTTGAAACAGCATGTCTAGCTCACGACCCTATATATGTTCGGGATATCTTTGATTTGACATTAAACGCTAAAATGATTCGTAGGATCGGTTTTCCTTTGACAAAAAGTCTTGTTGATCGCGAACGCTATCTGGTCGATGGTACCATTCAGTGTGCGCTGTATGCACTAAAATATAATATTTCTTTTAATATTGCAGGAGGGACACACCATGCAGGCTATGACTTTGGTGAAGGATTTTGCTTGCTTAATGATCAAGCTGTGGCAGCGCGCTATTTGCTTAATAAGCAGTTAGCAAACAGAATTTTAATCATTGACTTGGATGTACATCAAGGAAATGGAACAGCACATATTTTTCGTGATGATAACCGTGTGTTCACGTATTCTATTCACGGAGATAAAAACTTTCCATTTATCAAAGAACAGTCGGATTTGGACATTCCTGTTGCTGATGGTCTCGAAGATGATGTATATTTGCAACTATTAGGTGATTCTTTGCCGCTAATTTTTAAAAAGGTAAAACCCGATTTTGTCTTTTACCAAGCGGGTGTGGATATACTGGCAACGGATAAATTAGGCAAACTCAAACTATCTCCTGAGGCTTGCCGGATGCGTGATGAATTTGTTTTTACCCTTTGTATGACCAATAAAATCCCTGTTCAGGTCAGTATGGGGGGAGGATATTCTATGCATATCAGAGATATTGTCAATGCACATTGCCAAACATTTAAGATCGCTGTCGATTTATATAATTTTTAATAATACAGATTTAAATAAGAACTATGTTTTTTCATCAAGATGCTACTTTTGATCAACTTGCTATCCACCGTGTAGGAAATAAGTCGCAGGAAGAATTTTATATTTTATCGGAACAACCTGTTCCTTTGGAAAATGACGAAGTGCTGCCTCCTCTTCTGATGCACTACTTTATGAGTCCTTTTGCAAAAGTAAATGAGGTATATCGCTTGTTTCATCCCAATGGGGAGCTGGAACTGAATGAAATTTATCACTTTACCAAACAGTTCTTCAAGGAGCAATTACCTTTTCATGAATTTTCTCAACAAGTAGCAAAGCATCTGTATGAGGTCTGTATGCATCCTAAGATTAAACCGGGTGAAGTATATGTGGTCTCTTTAAAAAATATACAGATTGAAGGAGAAAATCATGATGCAATCGGAATTTTTAAATCAGAAAATAAGGAAACTTATCTCAAGGTTTATCCAAATCAAGGTGGTTTTCAACTGGATTACGAAGAGGAAGCGATTAATATCAATAAACTGGATAAAGGTGTCATCATTGTGAATGTTGAAGAGGAGGAGGGATTCAAAGTACTGGTTGTGGATCAAACCAATAAAACCGAGGCTGTCTATTGGAAAGATGATTTTCTAAATATTAAAATTCGAAATGATGATTTTAATCAAACTGGCAATTATCTAAAGGTCTACAAAAACTTTGTAAATGAGAAGTTGGATGATATGTTTGAGCTAGAAAAGGCTGATAAGATTGATCTGCTCAACAAATCATTGAATTACTTCAAAGAGAAAGAGACTTTTGATCAAGAAGAATTTGAAGAGGAAGTAATCGGTAATCCTATTGCGGCAACCATGTTTAATGACTTCAGATCTGGGTTTGAAGATGAATTTGATTCCCCTTTTCAAAGCAGTTTTGATATAGCAGATAAAGCCGTCAAGAAAATGGAAGCTTCTTATAAGACAGTATTAAAGCTGGATAAAAATTTTCATGTTTATTTGCATGGGAAACGAGAATATATTGAAAAGGGATTTGATGAAGAAAAGGGAATGAACTATTATAAGCTATATTTTGAAAATGAGAGCTAAATTTTAAATGAAGTATATGTTAAGGAAATCACTTATTTGTTTTGCAATACTGTGTTCTATTATTGCAGTAATCACTATTCTGGAAAAGAATACTGTTTTTATTGAACACTATTATTCAAGAATGTGGTATCCTTTTTTTTCATATTTGCCACAAGCTATTTTTGGTTATCTACCTTTTAGTATTGGAGACTTATTTTATTTTTTTGCGGTTTGTTTCCTTTTGATGTTAGTGTTTACCGTTATTAGGCATCTTTTAAAAAAGAGATACGCTCATGCGGGTAGATTCCTGGTGTATCTTATTAATGTAATTTTGGGCTTATACTTGTTTTTTTATATAAGCTGGGGGATGAACTATTACCGGACACCCATTGTTCAGAATACCGGTTTAAGCACAGATAGTCTAAAGTTAGCTGATTATCTTGTCGTTTTGGAAGCATGTCTCGATTCGACAAATGTTTTACGCGCCCAGATAAATCCAAAGCAATGGGAGCATCAGGATGCAAAAATAAGAAGAGAGATGTTGGAGTTAGTGTATTCGGATACCACTTTTCAATCTTTTCTTTCAAAGACTTTAGTCGGTGCAAAGGGACCTCTCAATAGTAACTGGGTTTCCTATTTTGGTGTCTCAGGATATTTTAATCCTTTTACGCATGAAGCACATGTCAATACTGCAATGCCTGTTTTTTCCAGCCCTTTTACGTATGTTCACGAATTGGCACATCAACAGGGGGTGGGGTTTGAAGATGAGGCAAATTTTATTGCCTATGTTCGACTGAAAAATCATCCAGAGCTTTTTTACCGCTATTCTAGCTATTTACAAACAACATCGTATATGCTACAGGAGCTGAGGGGGATCGATGAGGAATTGTTTGCCAATTATAAAAACAGGCTTTCACAACTTGTATTAGATGATCTGAAGCAGGAGGCTGTTTTTTGGAGTAATTATACAGGTTGGACTAATAAAGTCTTTGGCATCTTCTATAACGGCTATTTAAAACATAATAATCAGCAAGAAGGATTGGCGCGTTATGATAGAATGACCAAGCTGGTGGTCGCTTATGAATTAAAGCTGAAAGGTTGTCGTTAGACTAACATGTATCTAATAAAAATAGCGAGCCATGGCTCGCTATTTTTATTTTATGGTAATAATTTCTGTCTTACCATCTATACCCGGACTTCCAGAGAAGATCTGTCCCTGAGGAAGACCTCGTAATCCAGCTGGTGCCTGTCTCACACGATCATAAATTGATCGAAGATCACTTGTTGCATTGACATTTTTACCTCCGCCTTCGTTAGCGATCTGAAGATAATTGGGTTGCTTCTTGTTTTCCCTTTGTGGTACGATACTATTTTCTGAAAGTGATAACTTTACATTTCCACCGTTTCCATTTGGAAATGTTCTTGTTCCGTTAAAGGCATTATCTCCTTTCGCTACAATGTATAGCGATCCTAACTTTTGGAAATTTGCTTGAATATCAAAATTTGATCCATTGTTTTTACTATCGGTACCTGAAATGGAAGCATTGTTGCCAATAATGGCATGCCCAATAGTGAGATTGACATTTTTATTCGCATAAAACATCAAAGACGCTTTATCTCCCATGATTAAGGTATCAATATGTAAATTGATTGTTGAATCAGATGATTTGGTATTGTAGACTTTTTTAGCCTTTTTCCCAATTTCCAATTTGCTGATGTGCTCTACATTACTTTGTGCATATGACTGAAATGCCAGAAAGGCACATGTTAGTATTGTTATTATTTTTTTCATAGCTATTTGTAATTTTTGTTAAATAACATCTATTTGACGAATAGCGTTTTTGAAAGTTTAATGCGCTACTTCATATACTGAACAATTAATTTAGCTGTTTTGTTTGAGGCACCTGGTTGACCTAATTTTTGCGCCAATATTTCATAATTTTCCAGTACGCTAGCCCGATATTCAGGCTTATTGATCAATTGATCTAATTCCTGTGCAATATCATAGGTGGTACAATCATCTTGGATAAGCTCTCGGACAGATAGATAGTCGTTGATCAAATTGACCAAGGAGATAAACTTTACTTTGATCACAAGTTTTGCAATCCAGATGGACAGCGCATTAGCCTTGTAAACCACCACCTGAGGGACTTTAAGAATTCCTGTTTCTAAGGTGGCTGTTCCACTTGTCACGACCGCTGCTTCGGCATGTTTCAGTAGATCATAGGTGGCATTAAATACAATTGGAATCTGTTGGTCCCCAAGGTACTGTTGATAATAAGATTTATCAAAATTAGGAGCACCAGCGATGACAAATTGATGCATAGGGAAGAGGTACGTTAAATTGGCCATGACGGGTAACAATTTAGCAATTTCCATCTTACGACTTCCCGGAAGTAGCGCGATAATAGGCCTTTCTGAAAGTTGATGCTCGGCAATGAAATTAGGGTTGAATTGATAGGAAGAAATCGCATCTAAAAGTGGATTTCCGACATAATCAACGGGCATTCTCCATTTTTTATAGAAATCTACTTCAAAGGGAAGAATACAGAACATGTGATCTACGACTCGTTTGATTTTAACGACTCGCTTTTGATTCCATGCCCATACTTTAGGGGAGATATAATAACAGGTTTTAATACCTTTTTTCTTCGCAAAATCTGCAATTTTTAGATTGAATCCAGGAAAATCGATTAAAATAACGCAGTCTGGATTTTGTTTGATGATATCTTCCTTAACCTTTTTTAGATTTTTTGAAATGGTGCCTAAATTTTTTAAAACTTCTACAAATCCCATAAATGCCATTTCAGAAGTGTGAATCAGGGCTTTTTGATTGGCAGATTCCTCCATTTGCGTACCACCAACGATACTAAAAGTAGCTTCGGGGTCTTCAATTTTTAATGCATTGATTAAGTTTGCACCATGTAAATCTCCTGAAGTTTCGCCTGCTATTAGATAATATTTCATTTGCTCGATTCTATTCAATAATAGGGTTAAACTTAGATAAATTTGGTTAAATCCGCAATTTAAATGCGGATTTAACCAAATTTATCAGTTATCTCGTTTTTATAGATCATTATTTTTTTTGGGGTATTCACTATGTATTTTTCATATTTTATTTATGCATGCTTCATTCCATTGAATTTTTTCTCATAAATAATGGAATTTTTAAATATAAAAATAACAATGCCTCGCTGTTAATATGAGATGATAGTTACCGGCTTTTTCCATAAATAAATACTACTTGGTTGATGCATAATGATTTTCCAAATAAATGTTTCTATATTTAATTGAGATTTAGCATGTATAGATCTTTAATATTACTTTTGCACTATGGATAGATTTTTAGGACTTATTCGAAATAAATATTTTCTGGCGGCAATAGCTTTTACCGTATGGATGTGTTTTTTTGATCGCAATGACTTTGCAACGCAATATAGCTACCAACATCAAAAAAGTAATTTAGAACGAGAGAAGGCTTTTTATGAGAAAGAGAATCAGAGTATCATCGAAACGATTACTGACATTAGATCTGATCAACGTGAGGTCCAGCGTATAGCGCGAGAAAAGTATAAGATGAAGAAGGAAAATGAAGACGTTTATATCGTGACAGAGGTGGAACCCAAAGAAAAAGAATAATATATCATGCTACTCGCTGGTTTATGGTCATAAGCGCATTGATAATATCAAAAAAGGCTGTTTCATCAATGGACTGCCCCCAAAATATTGG
>NZ_DJTA01000029.1:0-100659 GCF_002440335.1 Sphingobacterium sp. UBA6320
AACTTTTTGGGGGCACTGCATCAATGAAACAGCCTTTTTTTATTAGTCTTTTAATTTATGTTCTTCGGCATACTCTTTTCGGATTTTCGAATGTTTCTTGCTATATACAAAATAGATAATGACACCAATTAGCATCCAAATACCTAAGCGTTCCCAAGACTCAATCGGTAAAGAAGCCATCATCAGCACACAGACCAATATTCCCAATACTGGAATAAGTGGTACAAATGGAGTTTTAAATGGTCTTTCCAAATTAGGTTCTGTCTTACGCAATACTAAGATTCCTATACAAACTAAAGTAAAGGCAAATAAAGTACCTATACTAACCATATGACCTAGATCGGATACTGGAACAAATCCTGCAAATATACTGACGAAAACCATGAAGATTAAGTTTGTTTTCCATGGGGTTTGTCTTTTGGATAAATCTGAAAATATTTTAGGTAATAAACCATCTTTACTCATGGAGTAAAATACACGGCTTTGTCCTAGCAACATAACTAAGATTACCGAAGTGTAACCTGCAATAATCGTTACGATCAGTGCTGTGTTTAGAAAGGTATATCCTGTTTTAGCAAAAGCTGTAGCAACTGGTTTTGCATCACCTTTAAATTCCGTATAAGGTGCTAAACCTGTCAATACATAAGAAAATAATACATAAAGTAAAGTACAGATAATTAATGATCCGATGATGCCTATCGGCATGCCTTTTTTAGGGTTTTTTGCTTCTTGTGCAGCAGTACTTACGGCATCAAAACCAATAAAAGCAAAAAAGACAACGCCTGCCGCTCTTAGAATTCCACTGAAACCAAAATGCCCAAAGTCATCGCTTCCGAGAAAACTCCAAAAGCCCAATTGACCACTTTTTACCAGTTCTTCACCATGGTTGACAGGAATGAATGGCGTGTGATTTGCTGGGTCTATGAATCCCCATCCTAATACGATGAAAATTAAAACTACAGCTACTTTTAATACAACTAAGATATTGTTTACAAATGAAGATTCTTCTGTACCGCGCATGAGCAGTAACGACAGCAAACAAACAATAATGATAGCAGGAACATTCACAATACCACCTTCCCAAGGTCCATGTAAAAATTGTGTTGGAATTTCAACCCCTAATGTGAGTAAGAGCTGATTGAAGTACTGCGACCAGCTTACTGAGACTGTCGCTGCGGCAAGTGCATATTCCAATACAAGATCCCATCCGATGATCCAAGCCATAAATTCGCCCATTGTTGCATATGAATAGGTATATGCCGATCCAGCAACCGGGATCATAGAGGCAAATTCGGCGTAGCATAATCCTGCAAAACCACAGCCCACAGCTGCGATAATAAAGGAAAGCACGACAGCAGGACCAGCATGATCTGCCGCTGCTATACCTGTTAGTGAGAATAATCCGGCACCAATGATTGCACCTACACCCAAAGCAATAAGACCAGAACTGGATAGTGTACGTTTTAATGTTCCCTGACCGTTAAGTTCTGCTTCTGCAATTAACTTGCTAATCGATTTTTTAAAAAGCATATATTTATTTTATAATTGAGTTGTTTTTTAAACTAATATTGATTGTCTTTTCAAAGTCAAATATAGTTTAATAAATGAAAAAAAGGGAAGTTTTTTTTATTCTCTATATTGATATTGTGATAATTAATGTTTAATACGCTTTCGTAAATTATTTTGCAAACTTGGACTTTTTAGATGTACAAATGGTAAAATTTTTATATTGGACCAAGAGATGTATATTTTAACGTTTACATATGGTGGATAAATTCCTCCACTATGCGGAATGATGGGCTGGTCAATGAACAAAATGTATTTGTTGAGATTGAAACTTATTTATTTGAGTTGGACATAAAAAGTTCATAAATAACAAAAAGCTTTTAACTGGATATGGATATTCCAGTTAAAAGCTTTTGCATTAAGGGTAAAACCAAAGAATTAATTTGGTTTGTTGGTATTGAATTTCTTGTAGGAATCCATCACATAAATTTTGATATCCTCTGCTGAGGCTTGCTCAATGAATTTATAGCTAGGTCTGTATTGCTCTTTAAAAAGAGCTAATTCAGGATCTCTAAGCGGAGTTAGAGACTGGATTAAATCTGTTGTGAATTTGCGATCAATAACTCTTTTATGCTGTTCTTCAACTAAGAGTTTATAGTTTTGACGTGCCTTCTTTGCATCTTTGCCAAATATGCGGGAAGGGGAAAGACGGATTCCTCCACGTTCTTGCCCTACATCCGAATATTTACCAGCGAGTTTTGTTGTCGCTATTTCTGCTTTAAGACGACTATCGGTCATACGTTCAATATATACTTCATTCAGTTCGATCGCATTGTTTAGTCGATTGAGATAAATTCTTTTAACACCATAATCATATACAAAGACTGTATCTTTTTCATAACCAGTTGCTTCAATCGCTAAGTAGTCATTCAATTGAACATCAATCGCAAAATTACCTTCTTGATCTGTCTCTACCGTTGTATTGGTACGTAGATTTTTAATTGAAACTCCACCTATTCTTTGACTGCTTGTGAGTTCCAGCGTAATCCCTTTTACCTTTTCTTGTGCTCGCACTTCAGTAAAAAGACTACTAACACCTAGCATGGTAAATAGGCTTAAACTATGTATAATTGTTATATTCATTTTCAGTGTTTTATTATCAAAAATACATAATTATAAGGAGTAATGTGCTTAAAACGATTTTTTTTAAATAAAAATCTCCTAATTAAATGTATAGAAGATTTTTATTCTTTTATTTAGCTGTCCAGATATTGTTTTCGGGAACATGATCTGGAAAAACATGATCTGGATCCAGTTGGACAGATGTTAAAGGCTCTCGCGAATCAAGCTTGAAATCGAAAGATTTATTTCTTTCCCAAATTTCTACAGGTAATTTTTTGCGGATTTTCTTCCCAGATGCTGTTGTCGCTTCTACTACGACAGGCATTGGTAGTTTTTCTAGATTTTGAATAGTGATGACAGCACCTAGCTTAGGGTCATTTTTAATATACGATACCTGGGTAATGGCTTGATCGACACGCCAATTGTTTAGAAACCATCCGCGCCAAAACCAGTTTAAATTTTCACCTGTACCATTTTCTATGGAGCGGAAAAAATCTTCTGGAGTTGGATGTTTATATGCCCAATCTGAAATGTATTTTTTAAAAGCGAAATCAAAACGCTCTTTGCCGATGATCTCGTTGCGCAGTAATTTTAATCCATAAGCTGGTTTGTAATAAAGTAAAACACCAATATTACGTTCGTCCATGCTTTGTGGTGTATTCATAATCGCTTCCAATCGCGGATCGGTAAATCGAACTGCTTGGCTGTTTGGATCACCCACTTGTTTGAAATATTCGCCATTATTAAAACTTTCTGTTGCGATTTCATTTATGAATGAATTGAAGCCTTCATCCATCCATCCAAACTCTCTTTCATTGCTGGACACAATCATCGGGAACCAATTATGCCCAAATTCATGATTTGTGACGCCCCATAGAGATCCAGCTTTGGCTCTATTACCACAAAAGGATAACGCTGGATATTCCATTCCTCCGACGTTTGATGCTACATTGACCGCTACAGGGTAGGGGTATTCAAACCATTTATTGGAATAATGTTCAATTGCTGCTTTTGTATATTCGGACGATCTTTCCCAGGCATTGTTGCCGTTACTTTCTTCTGGATATGCGGATATAGCAAGTGATTTTTTTCCACTAGCTAAATTAATTTTTACAGCATCTAGTATAAATGATGTAGAAGATGCCCATGCAATATCTTGGGCATTATATAGACTGTACTTCCACGTTAAACTTTTTTTGTTTGGTCTTGAGTTTGCTTGAGCGACTTCTTGTGCAGAACGGATCACGATTGTTTGGTCACTATTTTTCGCGTTTTCGTATCGTTTTAACTGTTCTGACGTAAATACTTCTTGAGGATTGAGTAATTCGCCTCCGAGTACAACGATGTGATTTGCTGGCGCTGTGATTTCGACTTGGTAATTACCAAATTCGCGATAAAATTCTCCTGGTCCGGTATACGGTAGGGTATTCCAACCTCTGATATTGTCATATACACACAATCGTGGAAACCATTGTGCAATAGCAAAAATATTGCCTTTTGCTGTTTTTAATATCCCCGTACGATCGGCACCATATTCTGGAATGGTGTAGGAATACAGTATTTTAAAACCTGCTTTTCCGCCTTTAGCAGCTATTGCTTTTGGAAGTCGAATTTGCATGCGGGTATCTGTAATGATATAATCCACGGGATTACCTGCTTGATCAGTAACTGATGCTACAGTATATCCTCCATCAAAGTTGGTGTTGGCATCGCCGTACCTGCTTTTTGTCAATGGTGTAATAGCAGTCCCTCGACCTTCTTTGGAGAACATATTTTGGTCCAATTGCAGCCAGACATAGTCTAATTGATCGGGACTATTGTTGGTGTAGTTTATTTCGACTTTTCCTGCAATTGTATTTTTTTGATCATCTAATGTTGCCGAGATTTTATAGTCGGCATTATTCTGCCAATAGGCCGGACCTGGTTTTCCACTTGCAGAGCGAAATTCATCACCATTATTCTTGAAAAATAATGGGGCAAATGTTTCCGTATAATTGTAATTATTCTTTTGCTGAGCAACACTTAGACTTGATAAGGATAAGGACAGAATACTTATGGACAATAGGGATAATCTTTTCATACTAAATTGTAGGACTTGTTCTGCCTAAATATAGTATGAAAAGATGTATTGTTAAATTTTTTCGGTCAAATACTGTAATTGTAACGATTATTTTAGAAAGGAACTGTACTCCTTTTCATCGAATCCAACGACAAGTTGTTTACCACCTTCTATTAATGGACGTTTGATCATACTTGTATTTTTTACTAATATCTGATTTGCTGATTTCGCATCTGTAACAGCTGCTTGATCCTCAGTAGTTAATTTTCTCCAAGTTGTTCCTTTTTTATTGACTAAGATTTCCCAACTGATTTCCTTCTCCCATTCCCTTAATTTCTCTTCCGAAATTCCTTCCTTTTTATAATCGTGAAAAGTGTAATTAAGTTTGTTTTCTTCTAACCAATTAAGTGCTTTCTTTACTGTGCTGCAGTTCTTGATGCCGTATACGTGTAACATATTTTACTCTATTTTAACCAAACTTATTGAATTGGATTATATATACAAAATAATTGGGGGCAATAGTGCAATAATAATTACTTCTGATGATACTATGTGAAATGTCTAATAACTGATATAAACAGTATTTAATATTCATTATACCTATATGTTGCTGAAATGAAGATCAATCATAAGTGTTAGTGTAATATGTACACTTTATAAATTATGTAGAACAATATTTTTTTTTTAACTTAGTCCATAAATAACAAAAGCAAATTATAATATGAGCCTAAAAGATTTTAAAGGTGTATTGACGGGAGATCAAGTACAAGAATTGTTCGAATTAGCAAAAACGCATAAATTCGCATTACCTGCAGTTAATGTAACAGGCACTAACTCGATCAATGCTGTAATGGAAACTGCTAAGGCGGTTAACTCACCTGTAATTATTCAGTTGTCGAATGGTGGAGCACAATTTTACGCTGGTAAAACATTAAATAATGATGGTTTAAAAGCATGTATTCTAGGTGCTGTAGCTGCTGCGCAACACGTTCATCTATTGGCAGAGCACTATGGTGTTGCAGTAATTTTGCATACTGACCACGCTGCTAAAAAATTATTACCTTGGATCGACGGTCTATTAGATGCTGGAGAGAAATTTTTTGCGCAACATGGCAAACCATTATTCTCTTCCCATATGTTAGATTTATCTGAAGAGCCTATCGAAGAAAACATCGAAATCTCTGCAAAATACTTAGCACGCATGAAACCACTTGGTATGACTGTAGAAATTGAACTGGGCGTTACAGGTGGTGAAGAAGATGGTGTTGACAACTCAGATGTTGATAGCTCAAAATTATATACGCAACCTGAAGAGGTGGCTTATGCTTACGAAGAATTATCTAAAGTTTCTGATAAATTTACTGTAGCAGCTGCCTTTGGCAATGTACACGGTGTGTATAAACCAGGAAATGTAAAATTACAACCTGTTATTTTACATAATTCACAAGAATATATTCGTGAGAAATTCAATTTAACAGCTGAAAAACCTGTTAATTTTGTTTTCCATGGTGGATCGGGCTCTTCTCCTGAAGAGATTGAAGAAGCAATTTCTTACGGTGCTATCAAAATGAATATCGATACAGATATGCAATGGGCTATGTGGGATGGTGTTCGTGAATACGAAGCTAAAAACCATGATTACTTGCAAGGTCAAATCGGCAATCCTGAAGGTGCTGATTCACCAAATAAGAAATACTATGATCCTCGCGTATGGTTACGTAAAGGTGAAGAGGCTTTCGTAACTCGTTTGAAACAAGCTTTTCAAGAGTTAAATGCGATCGATATCAATAACAAATTGTAATATCGTATACGACTGCTAAAAGCAGTTATTAAAGCGTATGAAGTGTATGTCACTTCATACGCTTTTTTTGTTAACGCTTTGTTTTTATTATTTTTGTTAAAATGTGCTAAATAGTAAGTTAAATTCACAAATGGTGCATATTTTGTATAATGATTATACAAATAGAATATATGGTTATGAAAAAATTAGGATTAGGTGCTATTTTATGTTTTATTGCCCAATTGGGTATTGCTCAGATAAAGCAAAATGTGGGAACGTTTAACTCCGTTGATGTTACGGATAAAATTCAGGTCGAATTAATAAAGGGTACTTCCAATGAGGTCGTGACCGAAGGAACTAATTCTGAAAATATTCAAGTGATCAACAAGAACGGTGCATTGCGTATCAAGATGAATACGCTAAACGCATTACAGGGAAATAATATCAATGTCAAGGTCTATTTTCAATCGTTGAAAAGCTTATCTGCAAAAAAAGGCGCTAAGATTATCAATAGACAGAACAGTCAGATTTCTGCTGATCAATTAAGCGTATCTGCTGCCGAAGGAGGTCTGATCGTTGTCTATGTGGAGACTAAAAAGGTTGATGTCAAGTCAACTTCAGGTTCTACCGTATCTCTAATGGGAAAAAGTATCACACAGGATGTTATTTCTAATTTCGGAGGCAAGTATGAGGGAAAAGATTTAATTACTGATGTGACCAATGTGACTGTTAATGGGGGAGGAAACGCGGTAGTGTATGTTAAAGATTCGATAATCGCTAAAACTCGTGCTGGTGGTATCATCGATGTTTATGGTAAACCTCCACACACATCGGAAAAAAAATTAGCTGGTGGTACTATAAATTACAAATAGGCTGCCGGACAGACCTAAAAAAAGCACTTCGTCTCAGAAGTGCTTTTTTTAGGTCTGTAATATTAGTCTTTTTGATAGTTGATTATTTTATTTTTTGAAATTCCTAATCCTTCTATTCCATACTCGATTTCGTCTCCTTCTACTAAAAATCGTTGTGGTACATGACCTATACCTGTGCCTGATGGTGAACCGGTTGAAATAATATCTCCTGGAAATAAGCCAAAGAAGTCGGATATATAGGAAATCAATTCTTTGACAGGAGTGATGAAATCTTTTGTATTTCCTTCTTGCATGAGTGTACCGTTAAGTTTTAACCAAATGCGTAAATTTCCATCATCTTTGATTTCATCTTTAGTTACAAAATAAGGCCCTAGAGGTGCAAAGGTATTGTATCCTTTTCCTTTGTCCCAAGTGCCACCTCGATGTTTCATAAAATGACGCTCGGTTACATCATTCATCATCACATATCCAGCGATATAATCGGTTGATTCTGTTACTGGTACATGGGTGCCTTTTTTGCCAATTACTACAGCGAGTTCAGTTTCCCAGTCGGTATGGAAAGAATTTTTAGGGATCATAATGTCATCAAACGGCCCGTTTAATGCCGAGATAGCTTTTAAAAATAAAATAGGCTCTTGCTCTTGTACCAGTCCTGTTTCTGCTGCATGATCAGAGTAGTTGAGACCTACACATACGATTTTATTTGGATTGGCAATTGGAGTTCCGATGCGACTATCGGATGGTATTGCTTTAAGATTTGTTTGATTTTTTGAAATAAACGCTTCTAATCGTTCAATTCCTCCTGTGGCAAGAAAATTATTGTCATAATCTTCACCAAAATCAGAGGTATCATAGTGGATATTGTTGATTAAAATTCCTGTTTTTTCTTCATTTAATTTTCCGTATCGAAATAGCTTCATAGCATCTAAATAGTTATTCGGCAAATGTACCCGTATATTCCTATTTTTTCGTTTTGCTATTGTCAAAATGTCGTGATCGTATAAAGCTTGATTGTATCATTGCTTTTACTTCCTGGTATTTTCTTTCGTTTTTAAATTTATTTATAAAAAAAGGTTCCTTTTTTTTAGGAACCTCCATTTTATAAATTACTTTCTTTCTTTTTCTTTTTACGAATTTCGGGCTTAGCCGCTTTTTTCAATTCATATTGCTTTTCAAGATATATGATTATTTCACCTGCTATATCTTTTTTTGTTGCTTTTTCTATGCCCTCTAATCCTGGAGATGAATTTACTTCCAGCACTAATGGGCCTCTGTCTGAAGGCATCATATCAACACCACATACTGTTAAACCCATAGAGGCCGCAGCAGCAATAGCCGTCTCCCGCTCGCTCTTCGTCAGCCTGATAATCTCAGCGGTTCCTCCGCGGTGGATGTTTGATCTGAATTCGCCTTCTTTGGCTGTTCTTTTCATTGCACCGACTACTTTTCCTCCGACTACAAAAGCACGAATATCTGTTCCCTTTGCTTCCTTGATATACTCTTGGATTAATATATTATTTCCCAAGCCGTAAAAAGCTTCGATAACAGAGGATGCAGCTTTTTTAGTCTCTGCTAATACGACTCCAATTCCCTGTGTTCCTTCTAAGAGTTTGATCACCAATGGTGCACCACCAACCATACTGATAAGATCGTCCACATCGGAAGTTGTGCGAGCAAATCCAGTAATGGGAAGTCCTATTCCTGCTCCGGAGAGGATCTGCATACAGCGAAGCTTGTCTCTTGAGCGGGTAATGGCTTGACTTGGATTGGCAGATATAACACCCATAACTTCAAATTGTCTTACAATGGCCGAACCATAGAAAGTTACTGAAGCCCCAATACGGGGGATGATCGCATCAATATCTGAAATATCTTGACCTTTATAATGGATGCTGGGTTTGCCTTGTTGAATTCCTACATAGCATTTGCTATGATCGATGACAACGCATTCATGTCCACGTTTTTCTGCGGCTTCTACTAATCGACGTGTCGAGTATAAGCTTTTAACTGTTGATAATACAGCGATTTTCACTTTGCTATGATTAGAATTATTTAATTGTAATGTTGGTAAATTAACAAATATGTATGAACATTAGTTTTATCCAACGGCTTTTTGAGATAAGTTAGACCTTGAGACGTCCACGATAAATTTTTTAGACAGGAAACTTTTTCCTAATAACATGGGATATCGCATGGACGAGCGGTTTCTAAAAGATAACTTGATTTCGAATGATTGATTGTACAATCTTGCTTTCGTAAGAATATAATAACGTTTTTCTTTTTGACCGAATGAACTTTTGACGATTTTTTCTCTATAAACAGGAAACTTAAATATGCGAAGTTCTCCTGTTTTAAAATTAACGATTATTTGGCAAATAATCCACTTATGATTATCAATTATTTTAACCTCATATGATTCACAATGTAAAACAGAGGAGCCTGCTCCAGTATCCACTTTAGCCTCAATGTTAAAAATACCAAGTTCTGGTAAATCTAATGATTCTTTCCATCCCACAATTAGTTTATCTTTCATGGCTATAGGGTACGATGAGGCTTGTGATTAATCAAGCCTCATGCTATTTTATTATTCGTAAACAAATTCGCCGTAAGGAGATTTTACTGTTACCTGTTTTGTAGCAGATGCTTCTACGCGACCAATAATTTGAGCTGGAATACCAAAAGATTCAGATATTGAAATAATTGCAGATGCGATTTCTTCAGGTACATATAGTTCCATACGATGTCCCATATTGAATACTTTATACATTTCTTTCCAATCGGTGTTTGATTCTTTTTGAATTAGTTCAAAAAGGGGAGGAATCGGGAATAAGTTGTCTTTGATGACATGAACTTCATCAACAAAATGCAAAACTTTTGTTTGTGCACCACCTGAACAATGTACCATACCATCAATCTGTGAGCGATACTGATCTAAAATCTGTTTGATGACTGGAGCGTAGGTGCGAGTTGGTGAAAGTACCAATTTACCTGCAGTAATTTTTTCTCCTGTCTCCACAGTGATGGTGTCAGTTAAATTTTGACTACCTGCAAATACTAGTTCATAAGGAACAGCGGGATCAAAGCTTTCGGCATATTTTTCTGCAATACTTTTATTAAAAACATCATGGCGCGCTGAGGTCAATCCGTTTGAACCCATACCACCATTATATTCTTTTTCGTAAGTAGCCGTACCTGATGATGACAAGCCAACGATTACATTACCTGCTTTTATCTTATGATTTGAAATAATGTCCTCACGTTTCATGCGGCATGTCACGGTACTATCTACGATAATGGTACGTACCAGATCACCTACATCTGCAGTTTCGCCACCGGTTGAATAGATTCCGATGCCCATTTCACGCAATTCAGCTAGAATTTCTTCAGTACCATTGATAATTTCAGCAAGTACTTCTCCCGGAATGACATTTTTATTACGACCAATGGTTGATGATAGTAGGATATTATCAGTAGCACCTACACAAAGTAAATCATCTAAATTCATGATAATCGCATCTTGAGCTATTCCTCGCCATACCGATAGATCACCTGTTTCTTTCCAGTAAACATAGGCCAAGGAAGATTTTGTGCCTGCGCCATCAGCGTGCATAATATTACACCACTGCTCATCACCTCCTAGAATATCAGGGATGATTTTACAAAAAGCTTTTGGATACAATCCTTTATCGATGTTCTTAATAGCATTGTGTACATCCTCTTTACCTGCGGATACACCTCTTTGGTTATATTTTAAATCTGACATGTTGCTGCAAAAATAAGGATTCAATATGAATTTTAAGATTTTATTGTAGGAAATATTTGTTAATCTTTTTTTAATAAAAGTGACCATTCCTGAAGTAATTTTTCCAAAGAGTATCGCGCATTTGCGGGACTGGTACTAGGTAGTGTATAATATTGATAGTGTTCGCTCTTTGTAAAATGCTTTTCATATACATGATGGGCTTTTTGTCCATTGAAAATGATCGTCTCTAATCGCGGGTGCTGTGAAATGAAATGCGGAAGATCATTCGGTATCTCTTCTACAATATCAAGATCCATACTTCCCTTTCTTTTGGCTCGGGCACATACATCCCACAGTCCAATCTGATTTTCTAATAGCAAGTCGAGCTTTTGAGGATAAGAAAGCGGAGCAGTCTTGTTGAAAATGTGCTGCATTAATTTCCAAAACCGATTTTGAGGATGGGCATAATATTGTTGCTCATGAATCGATTTATCTCCAGGCAATGAACCTAATATTAAGATCTGAATTTCTTTATGCTCAATGGGTAAAAAAGATTGTTTAAACATGGGGTATATATGCAATAATAACGAAGATAAAAATTACTTTTTGATATTAAATATTTTTTTTGGAAATGACATCTTTATGGTATATATTTGATATCAAAATAATATCAAATATTAAATTATGGAAAAATTAATTAAACCCTTGTCTGGCTATTTAGCGCTATTAATGGCTATTATTCTTTTTGTATTGGGTATTGTCTGCTTCTTTCAAGCGAATGATTCTGGATGGTATGTAGTGGTGGGGATTTTATGTATTTTAACTGCTTTATTCTTATTAAAGGGTTTAATGATTATTAATCCAAACCATTCCCGTGTTTTGAATTTTTTTGGACGTTACGTGGGTACAGTAAAAGAAAATGGATTATTTTTTGTCAATCCTTTATATTCGACCTTAAATGTTAGTTTACGATCGGATAACTTGCAAGGTCAGACGTTAAAGGTCAATGATAAGATGGGAAATCCTATTGAGATCGGTGCAGTTATTGTTTGGCAGGTAGGGGATACCTACAAAGCAACTTATGATGTCACGAATTACACTTCTTATGTCCGTACGCAAAGTGAGGCAGCGGTGAGGCATCTGGCAGGGAGTTTTCCGTATGATAATTTAGAAATCTATCCCAACAATCAAGCTACAATCACGTTGCGTGAGGGTGGTGATACCGTAAATCATATATTGGAAAAAGAGCTGTTAGACCGATTGGCTCCTGCTGGTATTATCATCAAAGAGGCGCGTATCAGTCATTTGGCTTATGCATCGGAGATTGCTGGGGCGATGTTACAGCGACAACAAGCTACGGCAATTGTTGCTGCACGTGCCAAAATTGTTGAAGGTGCAGTAGGAATGGTGGAGATGGCTTTACAAAGGTTGTCCGAAAAGGATATTGTAGAATTGGATAATGACAAAAAAGCAGCTATGGTGAGCAATCTTATGGTCGTACTGTGTGGTGAAAAGGCAGCCTCTCCAGTATTGAACACAGGGACTTTGTATCAATAGTATAAGTAAGTTAAAAAGTATGGCGGAAAAAAAGAATTTCATGCTCCGGATAGAGAGTGATGTATATAAAGCATTGGAAAAATGGTCTGCCGACGAATTTAGGAGCGTGAATGGGCAAATTGAATATTTATTGCACAAGGCTTTGAAACAGGAGAAGCGCTTGGAGGATAAAAAAAAGAAGACCGATGTCAATAAGTCGATAGAATGAAGATTTTTTAGAATAATTTTTAATCCGGAGTAAGAGTAGTAAATTGATTCTGTTGCAGAGATACAATTGGGCTAGCGTGAAAATAAAGATTTTATTAAATCTTTTTCACGCTAGCTTTTTTTGTATTGGAATAACATAATAAATTCTAAATTTGAAGGATTTTTAGGTAGTAAGATAATGGATATGAATAGTAATATTAGATTGCTTGTTATCAGTACGAGCACCATTCACGGAAGTTCTTTTTTGACTTATATAAAAGACGATTTGGTTGATTTTATTCAAACTGATGAATTGATTTTTGTACCCTACGCAAGACCTTCTGGTATTTCTTATGATGAATACACGGCAAATGTGCAGACAGCTCTGGCAGATAAAGGTATTCGTGTGAGCGGTTTACACACTTATTCGGATCAAAAAGAGGCGATTGGGCAGGCAAAGGCGATTTTTATCGGTGGGGGAAATACTTTTCTTTTGTTGAAGACCTTGTATGAATTAGACCTTGTCAATGATTTGAAGGCAGCAGTCGCCGCAGGATTGCGATATGTTGGTACCTCTGCAGGATCTAATTTAACTGGATTGACAATCGGAACAACTAACGATATGCCCATTGTATATCCGCCTAGTTTTGATGCCTTGCAATTTTTACCTTTCAATCTTAATCCTCATTATCTTGATCCGGATCCCAATTCTACCCATAAAGGTGAAACAAGAGAAACCCGAATACGCGAGTTTCATCAATTTAATACTCAAGCTGTTTTAGGCTTGAGAGAGGGGAGCTGGCTCCATGTTGAAAATGCTCAAATTGAACTTAAGGGTACTTTATCCGCCAGATTGTTTCAACAAGGGAAGGAACCGATTGAGCTCCAGCCTGGCAACCTTCAATTTTGAATATTTCTATCATGATATTTTTCGTTTAGTTTTCAACATCTCGCGGAGACAAAAAAGTAACTATGTATGGGTAAAAAAATAAAAATACATCCCGCAGATCTTGCCGAGGCTCTAAGTACATTGGATCAAGAGGCCCTGTATCAACAATTCAATCAATATGATTTTGAATTAAGACTCGAAATTTTTTCTTTTTTAGAGAAGGATGTTCAATATAGATTGGCGCGATCTCTATCGGAGTCGCAATTATCGGAATTGCTTAATAATCTGAAACCGGATATTAGGAATCAGTTGTTTTCTGAATTACCCGATGATCTGATTAAGTATTTAATCAATCTATTGAATGAACGTGAGAAGCAGTTGGCGCTAAAGTTGATTGGTTATGCCGAAAACAGTATTGCCCGTTTGATGACGCCCATGTACGTACAAGTACGACCTTATTTTACAGTTGAACATGTATTTAAACATATTAAGTTATTTGGTAAGAAAGCTGAAACCTTAAATTTTATTTATGTGGTCGATGAAAATAATGTATTGATTGATGATTTGAAAATTGGCGAACTGCTATTAGCTGATGCGGATACTAAGATTTCAGAATTGATCGATTATAATTTCGTCTCCATAAAAGCGGTGACTCCCATGGAGGAAGCCTTTGAGATTTTTAAAAAATATGATCGCAGTGCACTGCCTATAACGACAGAAAATGGTGTTTTGGTTGGAATTGTCACCTTTGATGATGTGCTGGATCAGATTGAAGATCGAGACACGGAGGATATCCATCGTTTTGGTGGTATGGATGAACTTGACGTTGCCTATACAAAAACCCCTTTGTTAAAGTTAATTCAAAAACGAGCAGGTTGGTTGATTATTCTATTTTTAAGTGAAATGCTTACTGCTTCGGCGATGGCTTATTTTGACGGAGAAATTGAAAAAGCGGTCGTGCTTGCTTTGTTTGTGCCACTGATTATTTCGAGTGGTGGTAATTCAGGGTCGCAGGCGGCTTCCTTAATTATTCGTGCTATGGCCTTGGGAGAGATCAAATTGAAGGATTGGTGGTATGTGATGAAAAGAGAGATTTCCTCTGGACTGATTTTAGGGGGTATACTTGGTCTTATTGGATTTTTGAGAATCTTATTATGGCAAGAATTAGGGATTTATGACTATGGTATCTATTGGGTATATATTGCTTTAAGTGTTTCCTTATCTTTGCTATTTGTTGTTCTTTGGGGTACTTTATCGGGATCTGTTATTCCATTTGTCTTACGAAGATTTGGCTTGGATCCAGCGACTGCTTCTGCACCATTTGTCGCGACTTTGGTTGATGTATCTGGATTGATTATTTACTTTACTGTTGCGGGATTATTTTTAGCTGGTAAATTATTATAACCTTTCTTAACAGAAAATTTTAAAACTGATTGTAATTTTTATTGTTATTTAAGTTGGAGAGCTATTGATTGCTCTTTGACTTAAATGATTTATTATGGCAAAGATTGTTGCAGATCAGTTAGTTGAAATGCTAGTTGAAGCAGGCGTAAAACGTGTATATGCGGTTACAGGAGATAGTCTAAATTTTTTTAATGAAGCAATCCGTAAAGATGGTCGGATCAAATGGATTCATGTCCGTCATGAGGAGGTTGGGGCTTATGCCGCTGCTGCCGAAGCGGAATTAGATGGAATTGCTTGTTGTGCGGGTAGTTGCGGTCCAGGACATGTGCATCTGATCAATGGTATGTACGATGCTCATCGTTCTCATGTTCCCCTCATTGTGATCGCATCGACGATAAACACGCCTGAAATGGGAATGGGCTATTTTCAGGAAACAAATACCATCAAGCTCTTTGATGACTGCAGTTGTTATAATCAATTAATCACTACTGCAGAGCAAGCACCAAGAATCATTCAAACAGCAATACAACATGCTATCGGACAAAAGGGTGTTGCTGTTATTGGTTTACCTGGCGATGTCTCGGAGATGAAAGCTGAAGAATCTATTGTTTCGACTCAATTGTTCCATGTAAACCCCGTCATTAGACCTTCGGATGATGAGCTGGATGTACTAGCAAAAGTTATTAATTCGAGTAAATGTGTAACTGTTTTTTGTGGTATAGGTGCTTCTGGTGCGCATGCTGAGGTGGTCCAATTGTCTCAAAAGATTTTGGCTCCCGTAGGATATTCTTTTAGGGGTAAAATGGGGATTCAACATGATAATCCCTATGAAATAGGAATGACTGGTCTGCTTGGGCAAGCTGCGGCATACCAAAGTATGCATGAGTCAGATTTGATTTTATTGCTAGGAACAGATTTTCCTTATGATAAGTTTATGCCTACTGATAATAAGATTATTCAGATTGATACAGCTGTCGAACGGTTAGGTCGACGCGCAAAATTGGAGATGGGCTTATGTGGTGATATCAAACATACTTTACAAGCCCTTCTACCTTTACTGGAACAAAAAGAAGATGCTAGTTTCCTGGAAGCTCAGCTTAAGATCTACGAAAAAGTAAAGGATAATATGCGCAGTTTTATGGAAGAGAAAGGGGGAGAAGATACCATTCAACCGGAGTATTTGGCTCATTGTATCAATGAATTAGCGACGGATAGTGCCATATTTACCGTAGATACCGGAATGACTTGTGTATGGGGAGCGCGTTTTATCACAGGGACTGGTAAGAGGCAGATGCTCGGTTCTTTTAATCATGGATCTATGGCCAATGCTATGCCAATGGCAATAGGGGCAGCTTTGTCTCATCCAGAGCGACAAGTAATTGCTTTATGTGGCGATGGTGGATTGTCGATGCTGCTTGGAGATTTGGCTACAATCAATCAGTATCAATTGCCGATAAAAATAATCGTCTTTAATAATAGGGCTTTGGGTATGGTAAAATTGGAGATGGAAGTTGCCGGTTTACCTGATAATGAAACTGATATGGTAAATCCAGATTTTGCAGCCATTGCACAGGCGATGGGCTTTAAAGGTATAAATGTTCGCAAGCCTGAAGAGGTTCGAAATGCAGTTGAATTTGCCCTGTCACATCCCGGACCTATTCTTCTTAATGTGTTTACCAATCCCAATGCATTGGCAATGCCCCCAAAAGTTGATTTTGATCAAATGGTAGGTATGGCCAAATCGATGTCTAAATTAATGCTGGGTGGAAAAATGCAGGAAGTAATTGATACCATAAAATCTAATTACAAACATCTTAAAGAGCTATAGCGCATATAATAGACAGTTCATGGCTTATTCATTTAATGATGATCCATGAGCTGTTTTTCTAGCTTTTAGAAGTTCTTTAACTTATCGTATAGACTTGCTCTTCGAGTTCGCAAATGGAGATAAAACCGATGCTTTGGTCCCTTTTGCATTTGAGTGGCGTATATGCCTGTTGAGCCTGAGCAAAAATACGCGATCAGGCACGCTACAGTGAAATAAATACCTGCTTCATATCCGAATAACTCAATACCCATTATTAAACACGCTAACGGTGTGTTGGTTGCTCCGGCAAAGACAGCGATAAAGCCCATTGCTGCCAATAGTCCCAAAGGTAATGGAATGATACTAAAAAGGGCATTGCCAAGGGTAGCACCAATGAAAAACAAGGGCGTTACCTCTCCTCCTTTAAATCCGGCAGCTAGTGTGAAAGTGGTTAATAAGAGCTTGATCAAAAAATCATAAGCATTTAAAGGACTATCAAAAGATGCTAATATCGTTGGGATACCTAAGCCAATATATCGTGTATTTCCTAATAACCAAATGGTGGCCACCAATATTAATCCTCCAATAAAAGGCCGCAGTGGGGGATAGTTTATCTGGTTGAAAATAGCCGTAAAGAGATCGCTGCATCGTGTAAATAGATATGCTGCTAGTCCAAAAACAACACCTGCTGCAATTGTATAGAGCATATACTGACTATTTATTGCAGGTATGCTCTCATGGATCTGATAATGCGTGTGAGCTACATTCCAAAATGAGCAGGCATAGTTGGCTACAAAGGCGACTATGATGCTGGGTATAAATGCTTTTAATCTTGATTTACCTCCAGTAATCACTTCCAATCCAAATATTGCTCCCGCCCAAGGTGTTCCAAAAACAGAAGCAAAACCAGCACTGATACCCATAATGATTAAAATCTTACGATCGTCCTGATTGAGTTTGAAAACTCGGGTACATTGATCAGCGATAGCTCCACCGATTTGTACAGCTGTGCCTTCTCGTCCTGCAGATCCTCCAAAAAGATGCGTTAGAAGTGTGCTAACTAAAACTAGGGGCGCCATCCTTAGCGGGATAGTCTGTTCGCTTTGATAGTATTCTTTAAGTAGGAGGTTGTTTCCTTTACTGGAGAGGCCTCCATAGTAATAATATAATATGCCAATTAGTAAACCGGCTATTGGTAATCCAACGATAATCGCTGGATGAAGTTCGCGATAGTTGGTGACCCAAGATAAACTGGACAGAAAAAATGCCGAAATAGAACCGACTATAATGCCGATGAGCACCGTAATCGACAACCACTTTAAAATGAAAATGATTGTACGCTGAAAGGCAAATTTTGAAAAGATATTTTTTTTTGTCAACATGTCTACTTGATCATAACATACACAATTATAGATCGTGCTTTTTGCACGATCGGAGTAGACGTCATCAGCTTTATCAAGCGGTTCAGGGCAGACATCATGGCCTTATTAAGCCTAAATTAGATAAAACGAATGATTAATGCAACCCAACCTGCTATCATCAGGAGCCCTCCTAGTGGTGTAATAGGGCCTAGGAATTTTAAGTTTTTATTCCAATACTGTGCAAATGATAAGAAGTAAATGCTGACTGAAAAGAGTAATGTCCCCAATGTGATCCCATAGAAGGCAAATCGTTCACTATATAGATCAAATGATAGGTTGAATCCAATGATCAAGAGGGTGATGGCGGCATACATCTGGTAGCGAACACCAACTTCAAATGAGGCTAGTTTTTCTTCGCTAATCAATTTTTTAAAGGCATGTGCCCCAAAAGCGCCAAGCATAATGGCTGTAGAACCTAAAATAGCTGCTGTAATAATGACGATATGATTCATATAATTAAATTTAAGGTTTTATCATGTCAATATGAGGAATTCCATAATCTAAATATTCATCCGATACTTGCTCAAATCCAAAACTACCATAAAATTTTCTAAGGTAAGTCTGTGCCCCAATTTGAATCGCTGTCCTGCCATGCTTTTCATAGCTGTACGCGATCGATCGAGCGATCAGTAATTTGCCATAATTGTTGCCCCTAAAGGTAGGGTTGGTGACAATTCGACCGATTGACGGCTCTGGGTAAGAGAGGCCTGGAGGAACGAGTCTGGAATATACAACAACTTCATCATTGATCTCTGCCCAAAGATGGCTACATTGATAATCTTTATCATCTAATTCGGGATAAAAACATTGTTGCTCGTTGACAAAAACTTCTACTCGTAATTTGATAATGCGATATAATTCTGCTGTAGTTAATTCAGAGAAGGTCTTATGTTTCCAAAATAATTCCATAAAAAAAGAAGAGCTATATTGCTATAGCCCTTTTAATAATTAAGTATATTTAATTAAGCGAGTAAACTTTTTACAAGCTCAGATATTGTGCGTCCATCGGCTTTTCCTGCTAACTGTTGATTAGCGGCACCCATTACTTTACCCATATCTTTTACAGAAGATGCTCCAGTAGTACTGATGATATCTTTGATGATTTTTTCGACTTCTTCTCTGCTCAATTGTTTTGGTAAATAAGCTTCGATTACTTCTTGTTCCTCCACTTCAATAGCGTACAGATCTTCTCTGTTTTGATTTTTATAAATTTCAGCAGATTCTTTTCGTTGTTTAACTAATTTTTGAAGTACTTTTATTTCAGTCTCTTCTGTCAATTCCTCTGTGTGACCTTTTTCTGTTTTAGCTAATAATATTGCTGCTTTTACTGCTCTAAGGCCGCGCAATTTATTCGCATCTTTTGCGATCATTGCCGCTTTAATATCTTGATTTATTTTTTCTTCTAAAGTCATATTTTAATTGATTTTATGATTTTCTATTTACAATCGTTCCAGTTGCTTGGGCAGTTGGCATAATGATCAGGTCATTAATGTTGACATGCTTGGGTCTACTGATAACAAATGCTATGGTTTCGGCAATATCTTTTCCTGTCAATGCCTCGACTCCTGTATACACATTTTTTGCTCGTTCTTTGTCACCTTTAAAACGTACTTCTGAAAATTCAGTTTCTACCATGCCAGGATTAATGCCTGTTACTTTTATATCTTTCGAAAGAAGATCGATACGCATGGCTTGATTAAGGGCATCTACGGCATGCTTACTTGCACAGTAGACATTGCCGTTGGGATAAACTTCTTTGGCAGCAATCGAGCCTATATTGATAATATGTGCTCCTTCTTGATCTTGCAATAATGGAATGACGGTTTTTGTTACATACAATAATCCCTTGACATTGGTATCGATCATCCTGTCCCAATCGCCAATATCACCATCTTGAATAGGATCTAATCCTTGGCTTAACCCTGCATTATTGATGAGTACATTCAAATTTTTCCATTCGGCAGGTAAGCCTTCAATTTTTGATTTCACTTCATCGTAGTTGCGTACATCAAGTTCAAAGATATGAATAGCAATTTGAGGATATTGTGCTGTTAATTTATCTTTGATTTCTTCCAGATTTTGGAAACGACGTGCGCATAGTAGTAAGTTGTAACCTTCTTGCGCTAAAACCTCAGCACATGCTTTTCCGATTCCTGAACTTGCTCCTGTGATGAATACTGTTTTTGACATAGTATTGGTGTTAAAAATAAAACTAAACTGAGATTTTTATTTTGTAGCAATATAAATTGTACATACGCCAAAAGTCTGAGGACGAATTACGGTGTCTGAAAAACCTACTGCTTTAGTGATTTGAGCAAATTTTTCGCCATCAGGAAAACGAGCGACAGATTCTGGGAGATAGGAATAAGCACTTGAGTCTTTCGAAAATATTTTTCCGATCGTGGGTGTTATTCTCTTGAAGTAGAAATTGTATAATTGCTTGATTGGAAATTTTTTAGGATTAGAAAATTCCAAGATTACAGCTTTACCTCCTGGTTTCAATACACGACATATATCGGCCAATCCCTGCTCTAAATTTTCGAAATTTCGAACTCCAAAAGCGACTGTTACCGCGTCAAATGTGTTGTCTTCAAATTGCAGATGCTCAGAATCTCCTAACTGTACTTCAAATTGATTGGAGAGTCCTTTTTGCGTAATCTTTTGTTGCGCAACATCCAACATACCCTGAGAGATATCTACACCAATTATTTTTTTAGGATTTAATATCTTAATGGACTCCAATGCAAAATCTCCCGTTCCCGTAGCAACGTCAAGCATATATTGTGGAGCGATGGTTTTTAAAGCATTAATCGCTTTTTTACGCCAAATTATATCGATACCTAGGGACAAAAAATGGTTTAAAAAATCATAAGTTTTGGAGATGTTGTTAAACATATCTGCAACTTGTTGCTTTTTACCATCTTTCGCGTCTTTGTATGGTTTTAATGATGATGCTTCATTTGTCATAGTAGCAAAGATACAATATTCTGATTGAGCTTTAATATGATCGAAAAGGAAAAAATAAAAATTCAGAATTTTTGAGCTTAGCTTCCAATTTAAACCAAAATCGGAATAATCTTTTTAAAATTTCTTCCAATAAGCTTGTACGAATAATGTGCGAAATAGCTTAACTTTGTTAACAGTGGTCAAAGTTGTTAACAACGTCTTAATGTATTGTAAATTAGATGTTATTTTTTGTTGTTAACATTTTTTTCCACATCAAATGTGGAAAAGTTAGGATGTAAAACGATGTTTATCAAAAGCTTTTAAGGTGATTGTTTTCACAACTATTTTAACTGTGTACAACTCTTAAAAAATCTCTACCTTATTTTTTATACATTTGCTATCCGCTATCAATTTTTTGGCGTACATGCACAAGTTTTTGGATATCACATAAAGATGAGTAACGATAATAATTTTGAAGATAATAATGCTGGAACTGGTAAGAAAACCAATTTCGGAGAGCGTAGGACTAAACTCAACAACTTAGTTAGCGGACTTGGCAAACTGCCGCCTCAAGCTTTGGATTTGGAGGAAGCTGTCCTAGGGGCTTTGATGTTGGAGAAAAATGCGCTAAGTGAGGTCATTGATATTCTTAAACCGGATTCTTTTTATAAAGATTCGCACCAGAAGATTTTCGAAGCTATTTTTAATCTCTTCCAAAAAACTTCGCCTATTGATTTGCTTACTGTGACCGCCGAACTTCGAAAGATGGGAGCTTTGGAAATGGTGGGTGGTGCATATTATATTACACAATTAACAGATCGCGTAGTTTCTGCTGCAAATATTGAATTTCATGCGCGTATTATCTCGCAAAAATATATTCAACGTGAACTGATTAAAGTTTCTACCGAAATTATCAATAGTTCGTATGATGAAACGTCAGATATATTTGATTTATTAGACCATGCAGAGAAGAGTTTATTTGATATTGCTCAAAACAATTTAAGAAGAGATTCTCGTAAAATGGATGATATCATGCGTGAAGCGATCTCTAATTTGGAGTTGTTGCGTGATCGTACAGATGGATTGACTGGTGTGCCTTCTGGATTGACCGCCTTAGATCGTATGACTTCAGGTTGGCAACCATCAGATTTGGTCATTATCGCTGCTCGTCCTGCAATGGGAAAGACGGCCTTTGTATTATCTGTAGCACGTAATGCTGCGGTTGATCATCAAAAACCTGTCGTGGTGTTCTCGCTGGAGATGTCATCTGTGCAATTGGTGAATCGTTTGATCGCTGGTGAAACTGAGATCGAACAAGAAAAATTAAAGAAAGGTAATTTAGCTGATCATGAATGGCAACAATTGCATTCAAGGATTGGACGTTTGACTGAGGCTCCTTTAATCATCGATGATACTCCCGCATTAAATGTGTTTGAATTTAGAGCAAAATGTAGACGTTTGAAAGCGCAACATGATATTCAAATGGTGATCGTCGATTACTTACAACTTATGCATGGTAAGGCTGAGGGTAAAGGTGGTGGTAACCGTGAGCAAGAGATTGGTAGTATTTCAAGGGCGTTGAAATCTGTGGCTAAAGAATTGAATGTTCCGGTATTAGCTTTATCCCAATTGAGCCGTGCTGTAGAGTCTCGTCCGGGAAATTCAAAACGACCGATGCTTTCCGATTTACGTGAATCTGGATCTATTGAGCAGGATGCGGATATGGTATTGTTTTTATATCGTCCAGAATATTATGGTATGACAGAGGATGAGGAAGGCCGATCTACTGCTGGTGTGGGAGAGGTTATTATTGCGAAGCACCGTAATGGTGAGACGGGTATTGTACCGCTCCGCTTTATTGGTAAATACGTGAAGTTTGTGGATTTAGAAGATGAATTTACAGGGATGGGTGCTGCTGATGGATTTAATAATCCGACATCATTCAGTTCGCCAGCAATGAATCCGTCCGCCATGTTTAGTGGTGGTGATACCGGCGGTATGACAGGTGGTATCACGATGCCTTCGCGTATGAACGACATGCCTGATGATGCTCCTTTTTAGTAGTAGCATAGAAAAATAATTTGTCCAAAAGGGCTGTTTTCAATTCAATCTCCGTGCCGTTATAAGCGTACGCTACGATACTCTGTACAATCATTTGATTTTTAATGCAACAAATGAGCTTATTGCCGCAGTCTTCGGTCTTACAACCTTTCGGTTACAAAGGGTTGTAACCGATTCCGAGATTTGCGAAATCTCACGATTACTTTTGTGAAAACAAATTCTAATAAATAATCATCTTGTTGCAGGATATCGGCGATGTTGCTAGACTGCCACAGTCACCATATCCGGGCTGTCAGTCTCATGCGGTGGCTGTACTCTTTTTTTGTGAGTATGCTGGTCCCTGCTCCTGAGCGAGCGGTGGGATATTTTAGAAATCAAAAACCTATATTTTTTCGTTTATAATTCTTACCCTAATTTATATTGTCAATGTATCCTTGGATATATCTTTGACCGAAGACTTGACTATTTTAATGGAATATAAATTGATAAGATAAAAAGTCTCCGTTTTTTAATATTACATCTTCAGTGTGTATTTAAGTTTTTGATTACTTGTGGACATGTTATTGTAAGAACGATGAGGATAAATTAACCTGATGGATATGATGATTCGGTTTTTTGACTCGGACTCTGTGTTTGAATATTACCCGTTCGTTCATGTGGCGAGTTTATGCTCATCTATCGCTTGAGCAGATGGAGCATTTCTTTTAAAATCTTTAAAAAACATTGTTCAAGCTAAATAAAGCCAGTTTTTATTCTTGTTAGCTTGTGAGCTAAGTATAGCTGGTGTCTATGGGTAATTTGAGTCTGATCCAGATGAAATGTAGGTTATAATCTGATCATATACACCGTAAATCCGTGTTGCGTCCGTGTTGAGTCCGTGTTCAGTCCGAGTTTATGGTGTTTTCACCATGATATCACTATTTTTGGTCCATACATATATATATAAGATATATTGAAGTTGCTCCCTACTCGTATCGCAGTATTCTGCAGTAGATGATAGAGAAAAGACCGGATATCTTTACCTTCGCGTAAACCAGATTTTTTATGAAAATTTTTCTGTGATATACTCAGGAGGATCAAAGTACCTTTGTTCAAAGTATATGTGATGATGCTGGGAGCGTGTTGAAGTATATAGGGGTATTACTAAAAAGCTGTCTCATGCGCTGGTCAGAAGCGTAGGAGGCAGCTTTTTCTTATTTCATGTTAATGACTTTATCGACAACATAGACCGTATTTCCTCTCCAAGGCAATACGCCATGATATTCCTTGTAGTGTAAATCGAAAAACTTACCACTATTTGTTTCGAGTTGCTTAAATATAGCTTCATCTTGAATGGAGAATTCAAATTGATTGCTGGCTACACCGCCTGCTTTCATCTGTCCGAAACCCTCTTGTATCAGCTTGCCTTCGTAGGTTTTAAACACATTTCCCTTTTTTACAGCGAAGTTTAAATAGCCTGATTTAACTCCTTCGCCAAAAACGAAAAAGTATTTATAGTATGTAATACTTGCTCCAAGGGTTAAAATGACTAGGATGGCGATCATTATGAATTTTTTGAAACCACCTTTCTTTTGTTGCGTATCTATTGAATTAGTCATATTTGAGTTTAATTTTAGTATAAACTTAGGTAAATTTGTTTGGATGGGCAATATCATGATGTGGATATCTATCCAAAATTAATCTTTTTTCTATTCTTTGTGGTTGCTATTAGAAATGTCTAAACGGCCATTTCTTATTATGCTGGTGGATCGATCTACTTTCCAATTTTTAATACGACTATTTCACCTGTTTTTTAGCTGTAGCGGAGCTTACTCAGAAAAAAATTACAATAACCATAAGTATAAATAGGATGTTTTTTGAGTTTGTTAATGGATTTTAAAATTTCAATAAAGGAGCATCTCTATATATTATTCTATAAATTTGTATAATTAGAAATTGATGATGGAGACAATAACAGATAAAAAGAGAAAAATTATTCATCTGGATATGGATGCTTTTTTTGCTTCTGTCGATCAACGTGATTTTGAAGATTTAAGGGATAAGCCAATCGCTGTCGGTGGATCTCCTGACGGTCGTGGGGTAGTTGCTGCAGCGAGTTATGAGGCTCGAAAATATGGGGTTAAATCTGCCATGTCTTCTATACAGGCGCTCAAATTATGTCCTCATATTATATTTACCAAACCTAGATTTGATGTTTATAAGCAGGTGTCAGATCACATTCGCACTATTTTTAATCGTTATACAGATTTGGTGGAGCCACTATCTTTGGACGAAGCATTTTTGGATGTTTCTGATGATAAACAGCAGATCGGATCAGCTTTGGAAATAGCGAGGCGAATCAAACGAGAAATAAAGTCTGAGCTTAACCTTACTGTATCGGCTGGTGTATCTGTTAATAAGTTTATTGCTAAAATAGCTTCCGATATGAACAAGCCCGATGGGCTGACTTTTATAGGTCCTTCAAAAATATTGTCATTTATGGAGGAGCTTCCTGTTGAAAAGTTTTTTGGTGTTGGAAAGGTGACTGCTAATAAAATGCGCTCGTTGGGAATTTTTAAAGGTATGGATCTTAAGAAGCAGTCCCATGCTGATTTGATTCGTTGGTTTGGAAAATCGGGGGATTTTTTCTATCAGATTGTGAGAGGAATTGACGATCGTGCTGTTGTTCCTAATCGTATTCGTAAATCTATTGGTATTGAAGATACTTTTTCGCATGATATTGAACAATTGGAGGAGCTTAAATCTATTTTACATGATCTGAGCACCCGTCTTTATGGTCGTCTTGAAAAAGGGGACAAACGGGGGAGGACCTTAACGTTGAAAGTGAAATATGCTGACTTCACGGTATTGACTCGAAGCATTTCAATCTTACCAATATTTTCTAATCAAGAAGATATGTATCAAGTTGCACTTGCTTTGCTCCTTAAGTTGGAGCTTGATAAAAAGGTTCGATTGATGGGGATTTCGATTTCAAATTTTCAAGATGAAAAAATCGAACGTTTTGAGGGCTATCAATTATCGCTGTTTGAGGATATGTAAATTTTACTTGTCTATTCAGCTTGTTACAACTTAAATTTCTTGTAAATAGGGTCAATTTCCTATCTTAGTGGTCAAACTTAGATAATCTTCATATTTAAATGAGTAAATTAATTACCGCGCTGAGTCTTACGGCTTTTATTCTGGTATCAGAATCTTCAGTTCAAGCGCAACAAAAACGATTGGATTTTGATCAATCTTGGGGAAATCGAAATTCATTAACACAAAGTATCAATGGCTATCCAGGTTGGGCAAATAATACGGCTTATTTGGAGCGGGATGCGCAGGATGGCAAAGTGTATCAAGTGGATTTAAAAAGCGGTAAACGTGAATTGCATGTTGTGCCGGCTAAATCTTCTGTGAAAGTGTACATTTCAAAAAATGATATTTTTATTCAGGACGGTAATCAAGCTGCAAAGCAATTGACAAGCTCTCCGGATATTGCTGAGCAAAATCCAACCCTTTCACCAGATGGTAAGCTGGTCGCATTTACACGAAAAAGCGATTTGTATGCTATTGATTTAGTGTCGGGGAAAGAAATTCGCTATACGAATGATGGGACTGATGTTATTTATAATGGTTGGTCATCTTGGGTATATTATGAGGAAATATTAGGTAGATCGACCAATTATAAAGCTTTTTGGTGGTCTCCAGACAGTAAAAAATTAGCCTTTATGCGCTTTGACGATACTAAAGTGCCGATGTTTCCAATTTATGTGTCCAAAGGTCAGCATGGGTATCTAGAAGAGACGCGCTATCCGAAAGCTGGTGATCCCAATCCTGAAGTGAAAGTCGGAATTGTGAATGCTACTGGTGGTGAAGTGCTATGGTCTGATTTTAATGAGAAAGATGATCAATATTTTGGTCAACCGTATTGGAGTTTTGATAGTAAAAATATTATGGTCCAATGGATGAATCGTGACCAGAATAATTTGAAATTTTATCAAGTAGATCCTAATTCTGGCGCCAAGAAAGAAATTTACGATGAAAAACAGTCTTCATGGATTAATTTGGATCATGATGAGCGGATTACTTATTTGGAAGATAATAAGCATTATATCTTAAAATCGGATAAAACGGGCTGGGCACATTATTACTTATATACTTTAGGTGGTAAACTATTAAACCCGATTACAGCAGGTGATTGGCAGGTGACTTCATTGGAATATATCGATGAAAAAGCAAAAGTGGTTTATTTTATGGCTCGTAAAGAAAACTCTGCTCGATATGATTTATACCGTGTTGATTTTTCGGGTAAAAACATGAAGCGTTTAACATTTGGTGACTATTCTCATGATGTGAAGATTTCTCCTGATGGACGCTATTTTATTACGAATTACTCGAATGTAAGTACTCCAAACAGGATTGCTTTGGTGGATAATAAAGGTCAGATCGTGAAAGAGCTTGCCGATAGTAAATCTTCTGATTTTAATTCTTATAAATTTGGTGCGACTAAGTACTTCACGATCAAGTCTGATGATGGTCAGTATGATTTACCGGTAGTGGTTACTTATCCGACTGATTTTGATGAGACAAAAGAGTATCCTGTTATTTTTAGTATCTATGGAGGTCCTGATGCAGGTACAGTGAAGGATACATGGAAAGGAACACGAAGCCAATATTGGGCTAATGAAGGTATTATTCAGGTTTCTGCAGATCACCGTGCTTCTGGACAGTTTGGAAAGAAGGGGGTGGCCTTGATGCACCGAAACTTAGGCCATTGGGAAATAATCGATTATTCTACCATTGCAAAGTGGTTTAAAGCAAAGCCTTATGTGGCTAAGCATAAATTTTTAATAACGGGACATAGTTATGGTGGTTATATGACCTGTTTGGCATTAACCAAGGCCGCGGACGTTTTTGATTTTGGTATTGCAGGAGCCCCAGTTACTTCATGGGAGCTGTATGATACGCACTATACTGAAAGATGGATGGATACCCCTCAAGATAATCCTGAAGGTTATAAAAAGGGATCGGTATTGACTTATACCGACAACTACAAAGGTGTTTTACGCATCATGCATGGAGACATGGATGACAATGTTCATTTGCAAAATACGACACAACTGGTAGATGCCTTAACGGATCGTTCGGTACCGTTTGAGTTGATGATCTACCCAGGTAGTCGCCATGGTTTTGAAAGATCAAAAAATGCTTATGATTTTAAAGAACGTGTTCGTTTTTACTATCAATATTTATTGGAAAAACCAGTTCCAAAAGACTTCAAATAGAGCGGTACTGATAAGAAAAGCCTTCTCAAATATTATTTTGAGAAGGCTTTTTTGATTTGGAGTTCTTTATCTTTAAAAAAAGATGAAATATTGATGTGTTAAATTGTTGATAACCAAAAATTATTTCATCTTTGTGTAATTTATTTTTATTTCGATGATTCAGTTTCTCAAGGAGAGCACTTTTGCTGTTAATGAAGTTTTAAGCAAGTCAATTCACATACTTAAGGGGCATTATTTCTCTATAGGAGGATTGCTGTTGTCTATTTTTTTATTGTTTGTCGTTGCGCATGAATTGACATTTTATTTAGAGATGTCAAGTATTCTTATCAAGATTCCTTTAATGTTATTATTTGCTGTTACTTTATTAGGTCTGCAGCTGTTTCTTTTTAAGTATATTTTGAATTTATTGGATCATAAGGAACATGTAGGGGTTGTCAAAACTTGGCCTTCTTGGTCAGAATTATTTATCTTTTTAGGTGGTATCGTGTTGTTTACGTTAGCTTCTTTATTGATTCTTGTCGTTGCCATGATTGTTTGTTTTCCACTTATCTATATGGGGATTGATACTGAGGTCGTTTCTTTTGAGATTGTACCTAATGTCGCTGCGATCTTATCATTCTTTATTTTGCTTCGAATTTCTTTTTTCCCCTTTTTTATCATTGATAAAGGAACTAATGTAACTAAGTCATTGCGTTGGAGCTTGGCGATTACAAAAGGAAATGTTGTTCGTCTATTTTTAATTTTGTTGAGTTTGACTTTTGTAAGTGTACTGAATATTTATTGGGTGTATATGGAGTATTCGATTATGGCGATCATATTTAGTTTGATAAATTCCTTTTTGATTATTCCACTAACATCGGTTGTGTATACTGTTGCGTACCGAGATATGGTTCAGGAATATAAAGGAAGTGAAGATCCTAGTATCTTAAGTAATATATTTTAATAAAAAAAATTGATTTTGAATAAAAAAGGAATAGCTGTTTTAGGTTCAACGGGTAGTATAGGTACACAAACCTTAGATGTGGTGCGGGCTTTTCCTGATCGTTTTGAAGTAGTTGTATTGACTTGTGGTTCTAATGCTCATTTATTAGTGGCGCAGGCGCTTGAATTTCTACCTCAGGCTGTAGTGATTATTGATGAAACACAGTTCGAATTTGTTAAAGCAAAATTAGGTCATACTGCTATCGCTGTTTACTCGGGTGTGCAAGCTTTGGAGGACGTTGTACAGATTGAACAGATCGATGTTGTTTTGAATGCTATTGTTGGTGCGGCAGGTCTAAGACCTACCATTAAAGCAATAGAAAATGGTAAAGATATAGCACTTGCAAATAAAGAGACTTTAGTGGTTGCCGGAGAGCTGGTGATGGGTTTAGCCTTAAAACATCAGGTGAAGATGCTGCCGGTTGATTCGGAGCATTCGGCGATCTTTCAATGCTTGGTGGGAGAGGACGCTAATCCGATTGAAAAGATCTATATCACGGCTTCTGGTGGTCCGTTTCGGGGGAAAGACCGGTCTTTGTTGGCCTCAGTAACTAAGGAGCATGCCTTAAAACATCCAAATTGGGTGATGGGCGCTAAGATCACTATTGATTCGGCTTCTTTAATGAATAAAGGCTTGGAGGTCATAGAAGCAAAATGGCTTTTTGATTTGGAAGTTGATCAGGTTGATGTCATTGTACATCCACAGTCTATTGTGCATTCTCTTGTTCAGTTTCAAGATGGGTCGATAAAAGCGCAGCTCGGGGTACCAGATATGAAATTGCCGATACAATATGCATTGTCTTATCCACTTCGTTTGGAAAATAATTTTGAACGTTTTAACTTTCTGGACTATCCGCAATTGACTTTTGAAAAACCTGATTTACATACCTTCCGAAATTTGGCATTGGCTTATGATTCATTGCGAAAGGGCGGTAATCGTTCTTGTGTGTTAAATGCAGCTAATGAAATCGTCGTGGATGCATTTTTAAAGGATAAGATCAGTTTCTTAGGCATGAGCGATGTGATCGAGACGGTATTGGAAAAAGTAAATTATCTTGCGAGACCAAGTCTAGATGACTATATTGAGTGCGATTATGCTGCGAGGAGAATCGCAGAAGAAATAATCAATTAAGTAAAATTATAGAAGGAGATACATGGGTGTTTTAATTATGGTGGCACAAGTCATTTTAGGCTTGTCAATTTTAATCGTATTGCATGAGTTAGGCCATTTTTTAGCGGCTCGAGCTTTTGGAATCAAAGTAGAGAAGTTTTATTTGTTTTTTGATGCATGGGGTGTCAAATTATTCAAATTCAAATATAAAGACTGTGAGTATGGTATAGGTTGGTTGCCTTTGGGAGGATATGTCAAGATCGCAGGTATGATCGATGAGTCCATGGATACTGAACAATTAAAAGGTGAACCTGAGGAATGGGAATTTCGTTCAAAACCAGCTTGGCAACGCTTGATCGTCATGTTGGGCGGTATTATAGTGAATGTAGTTGTGGGTGTTGTAGTTTTTTGGATGTTGACATTCAAAATGGGAACCACGGATATTAAAAACGATCAACTGGTGAATGGGATTGTTCCGGGGGAAATTGGTAAATCAATCGGCTTACAGGCGGGAGACCGTATCATGGCTATTGATGGTGTTAAAATTGTAAATTATTCGGATTTAATCAGTTCTAAGCTATTAATGGGTGGTGTTGATCTTACGGTTGAGCGTGCAGGTGTTCATACTAAAATTCACGTCCCTGCTGATATTTTAAATACTATTGCTGATAAAAAGGATGAGAAATTTATCGAACCTCGTACGAAAATGACAGCTGTTGCTGGTATTCAACCGGGTTCTGAAGCTGTAAAAATGGGCTTGATTAAAGGTGATAGTATCATCGCAGTTGATCAAACTCCAATTTTGTTTTTTGACCAGTTTAAAGATCAGCTGAATAGTAAAATTGGTAAACCAATTGAATTGAAAATCGTACGTAATGGTCAAGAACAAGCTTTAAAAGGCGTAGTTCCAAAGGATGCCATTTTAGGTTTTAATGTCAATCGTGATCAAACGATTAAAACGTTTACCATTCATTATAGTTTGATGGAATCTTTGCCAATGGGTGCAAAGAAAGCATTTACGGTGATTACCGATAATGCAAAAGGATTTGGTAAAATATTTAAAGGTGAGATTCGTGCTGATAAGGCGCTTTCAGGTCCTGTAGGAATCGCACAGTTATTTGGTACTGAAGTGGATTGGGTGCGTTTTTGGTCACTGGTAGGTATGCTGTCAATGGCTCTGGCATTTATGAATTTATTACCTATTCCAGCTTTAGATGGTGGTCATGTTGTTTTCTTATTAATAGAAATGATACAAGGAAAACCATTAAGTGAGAAATTCTTGGAAAAAGCACAAATGGTTGGATTTTTTATCCTACTCGCTTTGATGGTGTTTATTTTCGGTAATGATATTTTTAAATTATTTAAATAGCATATCATAAACTTAATGAAACAAGGTCTTACTTCATTTGTAAGACCTTGTTTATTTTTTGATATTTGTATTATGGATGGAAAAACAAGAGCAACGATTAAACCAGGTATGTTGGTTAATATTATCTTGAAAAAAGATCAACGTTCTGGAGAGCTTACAGAAGGTATCGTAAAAGATTTATTAACTTCAGCCCCGTATCATCATAGAGGAATTAAAGTCCGTTTGATGGACGGTCAGATCGGTCGTGTGGCTGAGATTATTGAAGATGACTTTTAACGGTATTGTTCTGGTATAAAAGAGGCTTCTATCCACTCAGATAGAAGCCTCTTTTATACCTAATCTCAGCGATTTATTGCTGTCTTCTTTTTATTCTATTCTGCAGCATATGTAAATCGTTGAATTAAATGATCGGGAATATCTTTTTCTGTAGATCAATCTTATAATTGCTTTTTAATGAACTGAAAAAGTCCTGATTGCTCGGATTATTTTGATATACCAGATAAGGAATTTCAATAATCTCTTCCTTGGTTTTGATTCTAAAATATCCAAACAATAATCCTTTTGTATTTTGAATTGACTCGATCTGTTGAACAGCTTGGACATCGCTAAGCAAATTAAAGCGATAGGTCTTCTCTGTAAGAGATTCAATCATAACATCTGCTGTTTGTTTATTGTACCAAATGACCTGACTTGTTGTCTTCTTTAAATGATTTTTAAATAGAAATAAGTAGCCCATCATATAGATTGAGATCGGCAGCAAGAACAGCAGTAGCTTGACTTTGATGATCAATGCAAGCATGATAATTAGTAAGATGGCGCCAATGCCTACATTTTTCATCACTTTTTGAGATGTGTCGGCAATGATGACTTTGGAAGTATCGATTTTTTGATAACCATTTTTGACAATAATAGCTGGACTATTACTTGCAGTAAATGATGCTGACAACTTTTTACTGATGTAGTATAATAAAAATAATATAAGTCCGGCTATTAAAATAATTTTGGTCATGACAGCTATCGGTTAATATTGTTCGTTTTGATTGGGATAATCGACTGATTTGACATCAGCAACATACTGTCCTACAGCTCCAGTTATTTCTTGATAAAGCTGTGCATACTGTCTTAAGAATTTAGGTTTAAACCCATCTGTCAGCCCAAGCATATCATTGACGACTAATACCTGTCCGTCACATTGATTTCCCGCGCCAATACCTATTGTTGGGATGTGCAGCGAAGCACTTACTTCTGCGGCTAATGCAGCAGGTATTTTTTCGAGTACAATTGCAAAGCAACCCGCTTCTTGTAGTGCTAGTGCATCTGCTTTTAGTTTTTCAGCTTCATGTTCTTCTTTAGCGCGAACACCAAAATTTCCAAATTTATTGATTGCTTGTGGAGTTAGTCCCAAATGACCACAGACAGGAATTCCTGCATTTATAATTTTTTTAATGTTGTCAATGATTTCTAGACCGCCTTCTAACTTCAGGGCATGTGCTCCAGATTCTTTCATTACACGTACTGCCGATAAATACGCTTGTTCAACACTACCTTGATATACACCAAATGGAAGATCGACTAAAACCATGGCTCTGTTTGTACCACGTACCACAGATGCTGCATGGTAGATCATGTGATCTAAAGTAATGGGAAGCGTTGTTTCGTAACCCGCAAAAACGTTTGCCGCTGAATCTCCTACTAAAATGATGTCGATTCCGCCTTGGTCTAGTGCCCTAGCCATAGTGAAATCATAACCGGTTAACATGGCAATTTTTTCATTGCGCTGCTTCATCTCCTGTACTTGTACTGTTGTAATACGTTTTACTTCTTTATTTACAGACATTACTGATTTATTTTAATTTAATCAAAATTAGAGAAATTCGTTGAATTAAGGTCATTAATTATTGATATTAAAATGATAGTTTAGTAATTAGGGGACTTAATTGCTTTGATTTTACTATTTTTGTGCCATGAGAGAAAACGAAACTCGCTTATTTAAATTTCCGAAATTTTCCGATCTTATTGTTTTTGAAGATGATAATTTAATTGTTATCAACAAACCACCGTTTATCGCTTCCTTGGACGAACGCGAAGGGGGGGAGATCAATATTTTACGCTTAGCAAAAAAATATTTTGCTGATGCTCAAATTTGTCACCGATTGGACAAGGAAACTTCGGGATTATTACTTATTGCTAAAAATCCAGAGACTTACCGTGCCGTCTCTATTGAATTTGAAAGACGTCGTGTCAATAAAGTATATCATGCCATTATCGCGGGAACACATACGTTTACAGATTTGAAGGTTGAATTACCAATTTTGAATCAAGGAAGTAAAAATGTATCTATAGATCGTGCTAAGGGAAAAGCTGCAACTACAATTTTTAATTCTATTCGTTATTTTAATCATTATACTTTAGTAGAGTGTAAGCCAATCACTGGTCGTATGCATCAAATTCGTATACACTTAGCGACCCAAAAAGCTGCTATTGTTGGTGATGATATGTACCATGGAAAGCCTGTTTATTTATCACAGGTTAAAAAACGAGGATTTTCATTGTCTAAAAATGAAGAGGAGCAACCGATTATGAAACGCTTTGCATTGCATTCGCGATATGTTGATTTTACGATTGATGGAAAGAGGTTTAAATTTGAGGCACCTTATCCAAAAGATTTCGCCACATTGCTTAAGCAATTAGAAAAATTTGATTCCTAAGTATATCATTCATGAATCCAAAAACTAAAAAAATAGTATTCAATTCGATCTTTGTTGTGGTCATTCTTTTATTGCTTTGGCCTACAAGTCGTGCATATTTTCAACAGGGATTGATGCGTATCGGTTTATTTAAGCCTTCTTTGGAAAAACCTAAGGAATCAGATTCGCAAGCTTTTATCGCTACGGATCACAATATTTCTTTTAAGAATGATCAGGAAGAAGTTGTTCAAATGGATGATCTTAGAGGTAAAGTGGTTTTTATCAACTTTTGGGCTACATGGTGCCCGCCTTGTATCGCTGAGATGCCATCTATTGCGACTTTATATGAGCGATTAAAAGATAATAAGGATGTTGTATTCCTTATCGTGGAGATTGAGGGGGAGTCTGAAAAGGCGAATACTTTTATGAAGGGTAAACAATTGAATTTGCCGGTTTACTATCCAAATTCTGCAATTCCAAAAGAATGGTTAGGGGGTTCTATTCCGACCACATTGATCATCAATAAGAACGGTGAAATTGAAACTAAACATGAAGGTTTAGCAGATTATTCTCGTAAAGAAGTATCTGATTTTATAATCGAATTAACAAAAAAATAAGTACAGAATAACAAGTATGACAAGAGCAGAACTTATTCAACAGATCAAAATAAAAAAATCATTTCTTTGCGTTGGTTTAGATACAGATATTACTAAAATACCTGAACATCTTTTAGCAGAAGAGGATCCAATCTACGCGTTTAATAAAGCTATCATTGATGCTACAGCAGATTTATGTGTTGCTTATAAGCCTAATATTGCATTTTACGAGAGCTATGGAATAAAAGGATGGCAATCTTTGCAGAAAACTTGGGCAGCACTTCCTAAAGATTGCCTAAGCATAGCGGATGCGAAGCGAGGTGATATTGGAAATACGTCGAAAATGTATGCGCAAGCGTTTTTTGATGAAAAACAATCGGGTTTGGGGTTTGACTCGATCACTATTGCACCCTACATGGGAAAAGATTCTGTTACTCCATTTTTAGATTTTGATGGAAAATGGGCGATTGTGCTTGCCTTAACATCTAATGAAGGAAGTTTGGATTTTCAGAATTTTCAAAATATTTCGGGATTGCAGTTGTTTGAACAGGTTATTGATAAGGTAAATACATGGGGAACGATTGAGAATCTGATGTATGTCGTTGGGGCAACGCGAGGAGAAGGATTTATTACAATTCGTGAGCATGCGCCTGATCATTTCTTATTGGTTCCTGGTGTTGGCGCGCAAGGGGGATCATTGCAAGATGTATGTCAATATGGAATGAATAAGGATTGTGGACTTTTGGTCAATAGTACCCGCGGTATTATCTATGCTTCAAAGGGTCTTGATTTTGCAGAAAAGGCAAGAGAAGAAGCGCTTAAATTGCAGCAAGAAATGGAATTGGAGTTGATTAAAGCTGGAATTATCAGCTAGTTTGATATAAACTATAAGATTAAAAAGCTTCATATCGAAAGATATGAAGCTTTTTTTGTTAAATATTTTATAATTTGAGAAATAGAGATACTAAAAAATGAGGAAACATTTTACTTTATTTGGGGTTTATATATGGATTAGGTCAAGATGAGAAAAGCATATTTGCTGGCTTATTTCTTTTTTGAAGAAAAATTAAAATATCGATCAGCAGGTCAACTTCATCTTACGACAACAGGAATCTAAGTGAACAAACTTAATTTTACTATTGTAAATTATCTTTAAAGAATATTATAACTGATGAAAGGAATTAATGTACTGCTTTTGATAGGTCTAATGAGCATATGGCATGTTAGTGTTGCGCAGGAGAAAGAAGGTGCTGCTGTGCAGGTAAAACAAGTTGAGGATGTGGCTTTGGAAACAACGGGTTCTTCTCGTGATGACTCGTATCAAGTTGCATGGGATCTTTATAAGGCTGGCAAATATGACGAAGCTTTAAAACGGATCAATAAGCTTATTGATCAAGATCAAACAATCAGTGCTTATTATGAAGTGAAATGCTACATCTTAATTGGATTGAAAAGGAATGCTGATATTATTGCTATAGCTACTACAGGAATAGCATTGGATCCTGAAAATCATACTTTTTATGATATTCGTGGTAATACGTATTATTTTGATTTGAAGCCAGAATTGGCGAGATCGGATTATCAGCGCGTGCTTCAGTTGGAGAAAAATAACGCGCGATATTACAATAACTATTTGAAGCTATTGAATGAGATGCGTAAAGATGATGAACTCATAAATGTATTTACACTTTTTGAAAATAATCTGAAAAATGGGGAAGAGATGGCTGAACCACAATTTGTAGCTGATGTTTATTTTTATGGTGCTTTAGTATTGCAACGGCAAAAAAATAATTTAAGAGCTATTGAACTTCTGGATAAAGCAATTGAAAACTCTCCTAAAGCAGCTATGTATTATAATAATAGAGGTTTGATTTTTCAAGATATGGATAAGCTATTACAAGCAAAGAAAGATTTGGATCGAGCTATTGAGTTGGACATCAATAATCCAGTCTATTATGAGAATAGATATTCTGTTTTATTTGATCTGAAGAAATATCAGGACGCTCAAAATGATTTATTAAAAGTGATTAGTTTGGGTAATTCTGATTTGGATATCTATGCTGGATTGGCATTGACTTACGATGTGCTAAATAATTATGCAAAAGCAGCTGAATATTATGACTTGGTGTTGCAAAAAAGTCCAAAACAAAGAATGATACTGGGTAACTATGCTTATGCTTTATTTGAGCTCAATCAAATTCCAAATTCAATTGAAATGTTTGAACGTGCGCATGCGCTGGACCCTTCTGAAATAGATGTATTAGTTGGATTAGTTGTGTTATATCATCTTGACGGTAAGGATGCTAAATCGGAGGAAGTGATAACAGCGATTAAAATGAAAACTACTTACTCAGCAACGAAAAATTTATTGGATATTCTTGAGAAAGGAGATTACAGATTTACATCGAAATTTAAATCTGTATGGGGGAAACTGTTTTAAATATGAAAGTATCTATCGGCGTATGGTTTTAAGTTGTAAAAGTGTTGAAATTAATTTGATAGAATTCATGAGCTAGTTGATTTTTATTGGAATAAAAGAAATGGATGCTTTTTATAGCAAATTGCGTATTTTGAGTTGATTTAAGTCAAATTTCCATTCTATAAATTCATATCTAATGTGTAACTTTGCGCCATGCCAGAAAAAATTATAATTCTTGACTTTGGTTCGCAATACACGCAATTAATCGCGCGTCGTGTAAGAGAACTTAACGTATATTGTGAAATTCATCCTTTCAACAACTTGCCTGAATTTGATGAGACTGTAAAAGGAGTAATCCTTTCGGGAAGTCCATATTCAGTAAGACAAGAGGATGCTCCTCAAATTGATTTTAATTCAATTCAAGAGCGTTTTCCTTTGCTAGGTGTATGTTATGGTGCACAATATATCGCTCAAAAATCAGGAGGTGAGGTCTTACCTTCGGAGATCCGTGAATACGGGCGTGCAAATTTGCAATTTGTGAATGCTGAGAATGAATTATTAGCAGGTGTACCCGTTCAGTCTCAAGTATGGATGTCACATGGTGATACGATCAAAGAGGTTCCTTCAAATTTTGAAATTATAGCTAGTACGGATAAAGTTCGTGTTGCCGCTTATCATGTTTTAGGAACACGAACTTATGGTATTCAATTTCACCCTGAAGTAACGCATAGCACTGATGGCGTAGTTTTATTAAAAAACTTTGTTGTCGGAATCTGTGGATGTGCTCAAGAGTGGACTCCAGATGCTTTTGCTGAAACTAGTGTTGCTTCTTTGAAAGCTGAATTAGGTGAAGACCATGTAATATTGGCACTGTCAGGTGGGGTTGATTCTACGGTGGCAGCTGTATTGTTACATCAAGCAATTGGAAAAAACCTACACTGTATATTTGTGGATCATGGTTTGTTACGTAAAGGTGAGTTTGAGCAGGTATTGGATTCATACAAAAATATGGGTCTTAATATTAAAGGTATCAACGCGAAAGAATTATTCTTTGGTCGCTTAGCTGGTATTTCTGATCCGGAACAAAAACGTAAAATCATTGGTAATTCTTTTATCGATGTATTTGATGAGGCTGCAAAAGAAATTCAAAAAGAATTACCTGAGGGTGTTGAGGCTAAATGGTTGGGCCAAGGTACTATATATCCAGATATTATTGAATCGGTATCGGTAAAAGGTCCTTCTGCAACTATTAAATCACATCATAATGTGGGTGGTTTGCCTGATTTCATGAAGCTGAAAGTGGTAGAGCCTTTAAAAACCTTATTTAAGGATGAGGTCAGACGTGTTGGTAAAACATTAGGTGTTGATCCTGCAATTTTGGGAAGACATCCATTTCCGGGTCCAGGATTAGCGATACGTATATTAGGTGATATCACAGAAGATCGCGTTCGTATTGTTCAGGAAGCAGATGATATTTTTATCCGTAACTTGAAAGAAGCGGGATGGTATGATAAAGTTTGGCAAGCTGGCACGATTTTTCTTCCTGTTCGTTCTGTAGGTGTTATGGGTGATGAACGTACTTATGAGCATGTGGTTAGTTTACGTGCTGTAGGTTCATTGGATGGCATGACTGCAGATTGGATTCACTTACCTTATGACTTGTTGGCTAAAATTTCAAATGAAATTATCAACCACGTTAAAGGAATTAATAGAGTTGTATATGATATCAGTTCAAAACCACCAGCGACGATTGAGTGGGAATAAAATAGTTCTTGCAGTAGCATTGGCATTAAGTCTTTCAAGCTGTACGACAAAAAAAATAGGCGTACTTCGCTCACCTTCTAGTAAAGGTGAGCAGAGTACTTCATCTAATAATGGTGCAATAACTGCTGCAAAACAGGCAGAAGAAGCCAAAAAACTCGAAGCTACTAAAGCGAGTGAAAGCCTTAAAAGACAAAAATCTATTGCTCTTCTTTTACCTTTTCAATTGAACCGTATCTCTGGTATGCGTCCTACAGCAGAGGATGTCAAAAGATCAGCATTAGCATTGGATTTTTATCAGGGTTTTCAACTTGGCTTAGAGGAATTAGGTGAGCAGGGAAATAAATTTAATTTGCAGGTGGTTGATTCTGAAGATGATAACTATAGAAACTCATCATTAGCAACATCGAATGTTGTTAAAAATGCAAGTTTAATTGTTGGACCTGTTTATCCAAAAGAGATTAAAGCTTTTTCACAATCTTTTAAAAATAAAAGCATCTTACAAATATCTCCTTTAGCGGCAACTTTAGCTTCTGAATTTGGTATCCCAAATTTAGTGTCGTTGACACCTTCTATTCGTGCGCATTCTGAAATCATGGCCAAGTATGTTTCAAAGGAATATGCTTATGGTGATATGGTATTGGTATATAATGTGCAAGATGCGGATAGTAAGCAGTTCTTGGATAATTTTGTTTCAGAGGCTCTTGGTTATAATAAAAGCCTACAGATAAAAGTTGTTACTTCTATAGCAGAGTTAAATGATAACTTAGTGATAGCTGGAACGAATCATATCGTATGTGGTACGACAAATAGAAACCAAATTAGAGCATTACTAGCCAATATGGATGTGCATAGTAGTGAATCGGGCTATGCTTTTAAATTGTACGGTCATCCAAATTGGGCTAAACTTTCTTTTGAAGACTATGCTAATATAGATCGTTATGAATTAACCGTGACGACCTCGACATTGGTTGATGAGGGGGCGGAAAAGACCCGGAAATTTGATCTTAAATATAAGACTAAATTTAAAGTGGCACCATCTGATTTTTCGTATAAAGGATATGATGCGGCTATTTATTTTGGTGGCCTGATTGCTAAATACGGTGACGATTATGTTCAACATGTGGTCAAAGAGACTTATTCTGGAATTAATAATGATTTTAGTTTTGATTATTTTCCGGAATGGGGGTATGTGAATAGAGGAATACGATTTATGGTATATCGTAATAATAATTTTGATAGGAAGTAATAGATGAGTGATTTTAGTGAAAAGAGAGTTCAGCAGCAAATTCGTAATTTTGAAAGAGCACTGGATGGTTATGAGGGGAATGAACCGTTTGCACGTTATCTTACTTCATTTTTCAAAATTAATAAACAAATGGGATCAAAGGACCGTAAGTGGACTTCCCGATTGTGTTACAACTATTTTCGATTAGGGAAAGGTGCGAAGCAGCTTTCTCAGCACAAGAGACTGATAATAGCAGAATATCTTTGTGAGACGGAAAGTCCATTTGTTGCTTTATTTGAACCGGATTGGAATATAGCGCTATCTCTAAATGATAAATTGACATTTTTAAAAGAGCTTCAATTATTACAAGTTGCTGATGTTTTTCCTTTTAAAGATGAGCTATCTAATGCCATAGATCAAGATGATTTTATTCAGAATCAATTTATCCAACCTGATTTATTTATTCGGGTGAAACGTGGTAAAGAAAAGTTTGTAAAAGCTGTTTTTGAATCAGAGGGGATAAGTTATCAATTTATTTCGGACCAGACTATTGCATTGTCAAATGGTACATCATTGCAGCGCTTTAAAGATCTCGATGGTGTAATTGAAGTACAAGATTTATCATCACAGCGTACTCTGAACTTTATGGATGCTTCTCCAAAAGAAAACTGGTGGGATGCTTGTGCTGCCTCGGGTGGTAAGGCTCTGTTGTTTCTTGATGCGCATCCAAAGACTAACTTACTTGTTTCAGATGTTCGTATGAGTATCTTGCGGAACTTGGATGAGCGTTTTGAACGTGCGGGAATACGAGATTATCGAAAGAAAATAGTGGATCTAACAAAAGATACTACTCCGATTTTGGGTGCAGAGCTTTTTGATGGAATTATTTTGGACGCTCCTTGTACGGGTTCTGGTACCTGGGGACGTAGTCCTGAGAATATCACTTATTTTAATGCAAGGAAAATTAATGAATTTGCTTCATTACAAAAGGAAATTGCAAGGAATGTATCTCAGCACCTTAAAGTAGGCAAACCACTTATATATATTACCTGTTCTGTTTTTGGAAAGGAGAATGAAGAGGTTATTGCATACATTCAAAAAGAATTAGGATACGCGCTTGAATCATATCAAGTCTTAAAGGGCTATTATGAAAAGGCGGATAGTATGTTTGTTGCTCGGTTAATCAAGATGTAATTTATTAAGCTATATTATTTAAGGAGCCATTTGTATCTATCAAATGGCTTTTGTTTTTTGAGACATTTTGATAGGTAATAAATGGATAGCTAGTGCTGCTTTTGCCAATCTCCACAACATTGTACTTCAATCGAAAGCGTTTTCAAACTTCTAAATTTGAGGATTAAAATGAGTGAGTTACTATTTTTATAATAGCTGAGATAATAGGTTATACCAGTAGACTGATTGCTGTTTATTGATGATCGCCCACTGGTATAGTTATCATCTTATTCGCATTTGCCAGGAACGACTAATACCGGACATGTTGCTTTTCTAATGACTGCCTCTGAAACGGAACCAGATATAAAATGGTCAAAACCAGTCCGGCCATTAGATCCCATGACGATCAGATCTGCTGACCATTCATGGGAAGTGGCCAGTATTTCTTCTTTTACAGATCCAATTCTATTGAATAGGAAAACCTCACTGGCACCTACAAATTCTTGTCCTAGTTCTTCGAGGTATTTTTGTGCATTTTGCTGTTCTATTTCTGATACCTCAGGTATAATAATAGGCTGTTGTCCTAATAGCGGATCAGCTCCATAGCTTGCTGGTGAAGTGGGAGAGGTGACGGTCACTAATGCAACTGAAGTTTCAAATTTCTTTACCATCTCTTTAGCATATGCAATGGCCTTGTGTGAACAGGGTTCATCGTCCACAGCGACTAATATTCTAGTTATTTTTACGACATTGGTATCCATGGTTGTGATATTAAAGTTTATTTTCGTATTATATATATTAATAACCTGAATATACGCATTTTTGTTTTTATAAATATGGAATTTGGAATATGTAATTTGACAATCGTTCCTCTTCGTGCAGAAGCTGCACATCGAAGCGAAATGGTTTCACAACTATTATTTGGTGAGACTTTTGAAATCATAACAAAATCAAAAGATTGGACCAAAATCAGTACTACAGCTGATGGTTATAACGGTTGGATACAAAATGGTCAGTTTTTGACGGTAGATGATCAAGGTTATCAGCAGTATCAATCTTTAGCAATCATGCGTGTCGGATTTGAGGGAGGCTTTCTTACTCATCGTGATTATGCTATTCAGCTTTTACATGGAACTCATGTGAGAGCATCTTTTGCTTATTTTGATGCGGAAAATATACAAGATTTTGTTGGTCAGGAATTGCGATATGGCGCAGTAGATTTTCAGGATCAGGTCGCACTGCTAGCGAAGCGCTATTGGGATGTGCCTTACCTGTGGGGCGGCCGTTCTAAATTTGGGATCGATTGTTCTGGTTTTTCACAGTTGATCTATCAGTCATTTGGAGTGTCTTTGCCTCGTGATGCATATCAGCAGGTTGAATTGGGGGAAACGGTTGACTTTTTGTCTGAGATTAAGGTTGGTGATTTGGCATTTTTTGATAATGAGGAAGGTCGGATCAATCATGTCGGTATCATGCTGGATTCTGAAACGATCATTCATGCCTCTGCCCGTGTACGTATTGACAGGATGGATCAGGAAGGTATATTTAATCAGGAATTAAATAGATATACCCATAGACTACGAATTGTCAAACGTTATATATAAATAATTAAGGGTCGGTGTAGCTACACCGACCCTTAATTATTGTATAATGAATACGATTAGAATTTGAAAGTCAAACCAAATTTAGCAGTATCAAAGAAGTTGTTGAAACTGTTGATGTTTGCATTGAATTCATTTGAAGATTTTGCGCCGTCAACATCAACTTTTTTGCTGTTGAATGACAATAAGTTTGTTAAACCAAAGTTGATTGCGATGTTTTCTGTTACAAAGTAGTTAACACCTAATCCAGCTCCAGCACCAAATCCTTTTGTTTTAGCGATATCTGTTGTCGTTGTACCATTGTTGATTTCACCACCGAATTGGTTGTAACCAGCTGACAATTGTGCATACGTTTTGAAACGTGGGCTTAAATCTAAGAAGTAGTAACGACCATAAGCTCCAATTCCAAAATTGTTATTTTTAACATAAGTATCCGCAGTTGCTGAATAATCTGTGTTTTTTGAATTACCAATATTGAAATCTAAACCAACTGCAACTTTATCTGATACAAAATAACCAACAGATGGATTGAAATTGAATGTACTTGTTTTTTTCTCTGTCTCTTTGTTATTCGTTGTATTTGCTGATAAATTACCTTCTACAATAAAATCAGTTTTTTTGAAACCAAATTCTTGAGCTTGAGATGCAAAAGTTAAACCAGCAACTGCTGTTAGTGTAAGTAATAATTTTTTCATTTTTTTAAAAGTTTGTTTTTTAAGCATAGCCAAACCTTTTGACTATTTGATTCATAATATCAATATAAATACCAATCGCATTTAAAAATGTCATGAAAATGTATTAAGAAATTATGTGAATCGTAATTTAAACACTATCAGAGTTTTAAAAATTGACATTATGAAAAAATAAATATTATAAAATTTTCACTTTGATACTGATTTAACTTTTTGTGAAATAATGTCAGTTTGTATGCTGACATAAAAAAAGACCATATGTCAGTGCTGACATATGGTCTTAAGTATAGGGTATACGATTTACTATTTAATCGAAATATTCTTTGATCCGCTCAAAGAAAGATTTTTCAGATTTGCCCGGTTGAGGCTTGAAATTTGGAGATTCTTTCAATTTTTCTAAGATTTCTTTCTCATCCGAAGAAACTGCTTTTGGAGTCCAAATATTTACATAAATAAGTTGATCACCTTTATGATAAGAATTGACTTCAGGAATACCTTTTCCTTTAAGTCTTAGGATTTTGCCTGCTTGTGTTCCTGGATCAATTTTAATTTTTGCTTTGCCATCGATAGTGGGAACTTCAACACTTGTTCCTAATGTAGCATCTACAAAATTGATGTAAAGATCATAAATAACATTCAGACCATCTCTTTTCAATGCTTCATGTGGAATTTCTTCAACTAGAATGATTAGATCTCCTGCAATTCCACCCCGAGGTGCAGCATTACCTTTACCACTCATCGACAATTGCATTCCTTCACTTACACCAGCAGGAATGTTTATGGCGATAGTTTCCTCACCTCTTTCTAATCCTTCGCCTCTACATGTTGTACATTTAGCAGTAATCTCTACACCTTCTCCGTTACAAGTAGGACAAGTACTAGTTGTCTGCATTTGACCTAAAATGGTATTGGTGACACGTCTCACTGATCCTGAACCGCCACAAGTATTACAAGTATGAAAAGATGATTTGTCTTTTGCCCCACTGCCGTCGCAAGTATGACAGTTTACCTGTTTATTTACTTTTACTTTTTTTTCTACGCCTTTGGCAATTTCTTCCAGTGTTAACTTTACTTTGATGCGAAGATTTGTACCTCTTGCCACACGGCGACCACCTCTAGCGCTTCCGCCACCGCCACCGAAGAAACTTTCGAAAGGATGACCACCTCCACCAAATATATCTCCAAATTGGCTAAATATGTCGTCCATATTCATGCCACCACCATAACCGCCACCTGAAGCAGAGTTACCAGCATGACCAAATTGGTCATAGCGTTGTTTTTTCTGAGGATTGCTTAAGACATCATATGCTTCAGCAGCCTCTTTAAATTTTTCTTCAGCTTCATGATCACCAGGGTTTTTATCCGGGTGATATTTCACGGCTAGTTTACGATAGGCAGATTTAATTTCTTTTTCATCTGCACCACGAGCTACACCTAATATATCGTAATAATCTCTTTTTGACATCTTTTTTATCTTATTGACCTATAATTACCTTTGCATGACGGATTACTTTATCATTTAAATAGTAACCTTTTTCAATAACATCAATAACTTTATTTTTTAAATCTGGGGTAGGAGCTGGAATTGCTGTAATTGCTTCTTGTAGGTCTGCATCGAATTCTTTACCTAATACATCCATTTCTTTTAAGCCCTGTTGCTCCAAAGTTTGTCTGAATTTATTATTGACGATATCTATACCTGTTTTTATTGATTCAACGTCTGTAGCTGTCTCCATTGCTTTTAAGGCTCTGTCAAAGTCATCTACTGTTGATAATAATTTTGTGATGACATCCTTTCCAGCAGATTGAATCAATTCAACCCGTTCTTTACTTGTACGTTTTCTGTAGTTGTCAAATTCAGCTGATAAACGAATATATTTATCTTTTGATTCTGCTAATTCAGCATTTAATTTCTCCTCAACAGAAAGTTCAATTGTTTCTTCTTGATTTTCTGTCGTATTATCCTCAATAGGATCTTGAATCGTCTCGTTATTATTCTCTTGTTCGCTCATTTCTTCTAAATTCTATGTTGGAAACTAATGTTCTTTCTTTAAAATCTAAATACAGTCAAAGTTGTTGCCAAAATAGAAAAATCCGACAGCTTGTCAGTAACCCAAGAATTGGACTAACAAAATGTCGGACGATAAGGTTTTCTGTCAGTTTTGACAGGCTATATTTCTACTTGATCTACCAGTACTCCATCGGCTGTTTTTATGATACGGGCTGGCATATTACGAATGATTTGGTAATCGTGAGTTGCCATTAAAATAGCCGTTCCTGATGAAGCAATATCACGTAAAAGCAAAACAATTTCTTCTGAAGTGGCAGGGTCTAGATTACCTGTTGGTTCATCGGCCAAAATAATTTCTGGATTGTTGAGTAATGCACGGGCGATAACGATACGTTGCTGCTCACCTCCTGAAAGCTCATGCGGCATTTTCTTTAATTTTGAGCGAAGACCTACTTTTTCTAACACATCAAGCATACGGTGCTCAATTTGTGTTTTATCTTTCCAGCCTGTTGCTCTCAGGGCGAATTCTAAATTTTTCTCTACCGAACGATCTGATAACAAATGAAAGTCTTGAAAAACGATTCCTAATTTACGTCTTAGATAAGGGACATCATTTTCATGCAGTTTTTTAAGATCAAATCCTGCAATTAATCCTTCACCATTTCCAATATATAGATCGCCATAAATAATTTTAAGTAAGCTACTTTTCCCACTCCCTGATTGACCAATGAGGTAAAGGAATTCGCCTTTATTAATATTCAAATTTACATTTGATAATACCAAATGTTTTTGTTGATAGATATCGACGTTTTTTAATGTGATTACTGTATTTCCAGACATTGAACTATAATTCTAATTTTTTTATTTGTCCAAATGGCAAGTCCTTTACCATTTGCATAATATACTCTGACTTATCTCCAAGACCGATTTTGTCTAATGATTTGTCAGGTCGATCTACCCTGAAATATGCTAAAAGAGTGAATGAATCATCTCTTAATTGAACATAATCCGGGATTTTGGCGACTCCTTTTACTTTGATTATATACATCTACTTACAAAGTTAGTACTTTTTATTTCAAATACTCTTCTACGAATATAAGGCTATGCTTATTGGTTTGCAAATAAAAAATCGAGCGTATTGACTCCATCGGCATAATCATCCAACGCCGGGTTTTGACTTGCTCCAAATTTAAAAGAAGGTGTTTTTATTGCTAACGGCATCTCTGATGTCACACATTGTAATCGATCTGCTATAATATCTAAGTATTGGGTTAAATCATTAACATTTTCATACTCATCGAAATAAATGACTGCTAGTGGTGATGCTATTTTATCATCTTTTTTTAATAATAAAAATCCATTATCATAATGTTTGTCTGCATTGATCAGGTAAATGGATTTATTATAATCGTAATTGTTATTGTATTTGAAATGTGTGTTTACTTTTTCAAATGATGCTATTCCTTCGTAAAAGTGACTGATGTCATAGTCTTTAGGAACAAATACTTTAGAAACGGAACGGCAGCCTAGACCAAAATAATCAAATATATCATGACCGAGTGCTTTTAGTTGATCTGGAGACTCGTTGCCCGTTAGTACAGCAACACTGTTTCTGTTTTTTCTTATAATATTTGGTTTTTTTCCAAAATAATGTTCGAAATAGCGTGAAGAATTATCTGAACCTGTGGCAATGACTAAATCAAAATTTGTTAATCGCTCTACTAATTCTACTTTATCTTTGAAGCGTGGCTCTAATTCAATCAATTTTTGTATCACATAGGTGGTCAAATGTGCATCGTCTGATGAAACTTTTATTTTGGCTTTAAATCCTGCTGCTAATACACACAAAATATCATGGAAACCCACTAATGGTATATTTCCAGCTAGCACAAGGCCTACAATTTGATCACTTTCAATATCAGGATAGGGTGCCATCCAGTTTTCAAGTTTTTGAATTTCTAAATTAGCTTTCCAAGAATCAAAGGCCTTAGTAACATGTTCTGCAGTGTACCAGGCATTTTTAAGCTGAGCAGCAGTTATTAATTCTTGTAGTTCTGTATTATCTGTATGGAATAAGTTTGCAAGTTTTGCAAAACCTTCTAATCGTTGTTTCTTTGTCAAAATGTGAAAATTAATAAACATGTATACACAAATTTGTTTTATATTTGTGTTGTCAATACACAATCAGCAAACCAAATTACTATATTTTAAACGTGTAAAATGATCTGATTGTATAAATGACAGTACAAAAATAGTTTTTTATCATAATTTTGAGGTTATAAATGGCGATTAAAATTACAGACGAGTGTATTAACTGTGGTGCTTGCGAACCGGAGTGCCCGAATAATGCAATATATGACGCTGGAGTGAGTTGGAAATTCTCAGATGGAACGGCATTAGATGGAGTTATAGATTTTGGAGATGGAGTTACGTTAGATGCTAACGATTCTCAAGCTGCAGTGTCAGATGAAGTATATTACATTGTTTCAGACAAATGTACAGAGTGTGTTGGTTTTCATGATGAACCACAATGTGCAGCAGTTTGTCCGGTTGACTGTTGTGTCGACGATGAAGAAGTTCGAGAATCACAAGAGGAGTTATTAGCGAAGAAAGCTTGGTTACATGCTGAATAAAAAGTATTGCTTTTAAAATATTATTTCGAAAAAGGTAGAATATTAAAATATTCTACCTTTTTTTATGACCACATGTTTGCATTTAGTTTGAAGTTATGGTAATACTGCCATATTTATATTTGTGAAAGACTAGTATTTTTTTATTTTTGTACTTTACCTTTATAATAGTGTGCCGATGTATAAATCAAAAATGGGGCTAATTACCCTTGTTTCGGTAACAATTGCAGCAATTATTGCGATATGTTACGAATTTAGTTGGGTCAATTTTTCTCCATCATTTTTAATGGCAGTAAGATGGATTGTTGCCACTGTGTTAATAGCGAATGCTTTGGTTCGAAAAAATCTAACGACCTGGATTTTGACTTGTATGATCTTAGGTATTTTCGTGGGTCTGGATTTTCCTAATATTGCTATTTCATTACAACCATTGAGTAAAGGCTTTATCAAGTTGGTCAAGACAATTGTCGGTCCAATTTTATTTGCGACCTTAGTCTATGGTATAGCTGGTCACTCTGATTTGAAACAAGTCGGTCGGATGGCATGGAAATCCATGTTGTATTTTTTCTGCGCAACGACTTGTGCTATTTTTATTGGACTTGGGGCCATCAATTTGACAAAAGCAGGTGTGGGTGTTGATGTCGCGCATATGCCACATGAAGAATTGCCGAAGACTCATATTAGTAATGATGCCGATATTTTAGCTTCATTGCCCGAACATGTACATCCTGTATACAAGTTTACCGCCTTTTTTAGAGATCTTTTCCCTGAGAATATCGTTAAAGCAGTGTATGATAATCAGGTGCTTCAAATCGTAGTCTTTTCTGTTTTATTTGGAATTGGCTTAGCTATGGTCGACGAAAAGAAAAGAAAACCTTTAGTCGATTTTACAGAAAGTTTGTCTGAAACCATGTTTAAATTTACGAATTTGATCATGTATTTTGCACCTATTGGGGTGGGGGCAGCTATGGCTTTTACAGTTGGACATCTTGGTGTGGATATTCTGAAAAACCTATTTATGCTCTTAGCAACGCTATATTTGGCATTAATTGGTTTTATGTGTTTCGTTTTGTTGCCTGTTGCATTATATTTAAAAATTCCAATACTGAAGTTTATCAATGCAATTAAAGAACCTGTCTCCATCGCTTTTGCAACGACAAGTTCTGATGCTGCTTTGCCAAAGGCTATGTCGGCCATGGAAAAATTTGGTGTGCCACGCAAGATTGTATCTTTTGTTATACCAACAGGGTATAGTTTCAATTTAGATGGTACTTCATTGTACCTGTCGTTGGCGGCTATATTTGTTGCGCAGGCGGCTGGAATACACTTGAGTTTTGGAGAACAATTAATGATTGCTTTTACATTGATGATCACGTCCAAAGGAGTTGCTGCTGTACCACGTGCTTCCCTTATTATTTTAATAGCGACGGCTGATCAGTTTGGTTTACCAACATTTGTGATTGCGGCTATTTTGGGAATAGATGAACTGATGGATATGGCTAGAACTTCGGTAAATGTAATTGGTAACTGTTTAGCGACAGTGGTAGTAGCCAAATGGGAAGGAGAGTTCGATGAAGAAGCACCATATCGTGATGATCACGAACAACCTGAATTAGAGCGCTAATAGGATATTTATCATCATAACAAAGGGTCTTACATCATCTTGTAAGACCCTTTGTTATGATAACAGGTCACCATCGACATAATACCATATTCCTTCAGTTTGTTTAAAACGGGATATCTCGTGATGAATTTGAAGATTTAGTTGGGCGTCTAAATAGTGGGCTTCGAACTCTACTGTATTTATATTTGTTCGTACTATTTGGAGCTGCAACCATTTCGATTCCTCTGCCCATTTTTGGATTTCTTTTTTATTTTGAAAACCACGTGTCGCAACATAAAAGCTTTCGTATAAAAAGTTAATATCTTGAACGGCAAAAGCGCTGTATCTTGCACGCATAAGCTGTTCGGCAGTTTGTGCTTGCTTTTGATCAAGATGAATTCTCATGCAGCAATCTTCATATGGCTGCCGATTGCCGCAGTAGCACGTGGTATTTTGTGTTGTCAATGGATGATGGATTTAAATGTCTAACAAAGATAAAAAATGATTCTTTCTATTCGTTTTGATGTGGATAAATTTTTAACCAAATAAAATGCTGAATTTTTTATTATTCTTTACACATTCATGTAAAATTTAATTTTAATTGATTGATGATGAGGCTGTTTTTATATTTTTAACAAATGTTAACATCTTGTCGTTAATCTTCTTTTCAGTACTTGAGTCCTACTTATAAATAAATTGAAAAATATTAAAATAATGGGAGGAGCAGCTATGAAAAAATTAGTTTACTTAACGATATTAGTTGGCGGTTTGTTTTTTGTAAAGCCTGCTGCAGCACAAGTTAATGTTAGTATTAACATTGGAAATCAACCTTCATGGGGACCGGTAGGTTATGATTATGTTCGTTATTACTACATTCCTGAAATTAATGTCTACTACGATGTGATCAACCGACGATATACACATTATCATGGCCGAAGATGGGTCACGAGCAGAAATTTACCTGCGAGATATCGTAACTTTAATTTTTATAATACTTATAAAGTAGTTGTTAATGATCGAGATCCTTGGAGACATCATGATCGTTATAGAAGAGATTATGGACATTATGCAAATCGTAGAAACCAAGTTAGCATAAGGGATTATAGAGGTGACCACGATCGTCCACGTCACAATGCCCGATATGATAATCATCGTGTGGAACGCCGCAATGATCATAGAGGAGATTGGCAAGATCATCGAAAATCCGAAAAAAGAAATGATAAAAAAAACCACGATCGCCGCTCAGATAGGGGCGAAGGGCATGGAAGAAGATAAAGGTTAATTTTTGATGTGTTTATTAGAAAGAGAGGAAATGAAAATTTCCTCTTTTTTGTTATTCAATGAACTAAATAGGATATGCGGTTTCACTTTTGGTTTCAGATAAGACGAAATAGGTTTGTACCGTATTGACATGTGGAAGAACCGCGAGTCTATATCTTAAGAATTCATGATAAGCTTGCATATCTTTAGTGGCTATGCGAAGCATAAAATCATATGACCCCGCCATTTGATAGCATTCCATGACTTCTGGAAATTTTGCTACTTCTTTTTCAAATTCATTCAAAACTTCCGCGGTATGTGCTTTTAAGAATACCTGAGAGAATGAAATCAAACCCATATTAATTTTTTGCCGGTCAAGAATTGCAACAGTCTTTTTGATATAGCCTTGCTGTTTTAATTTTTTAACACGTTCATAGATTGCAGCAATAGATTTGTGTAAACGGAATGCGAGTTCTTTATTACTTAGGGTTGCATCGTGCTGTAATATTCTTAATAATTTGATATCTGTATCATCGAGGTGCATATGTATTTTTTATTGATATTGATGAAATATGAACATCTGTTTTGTATTTTTTATTAAATATATCAATTTTTCAATAAAATTTATCGATGTTATTCATTTGTGTTGAATATTATTTTGTTTTAACTCAATTTTGGTGATAATATGGAGGGTGTGTATGCATGACCTCTTTATGATTAAAAAATAATTGATCATGGTTAACGAATTGATGTTTAGTAAGTGTTTATCTCCAGAACTCGATAGTAGATTTAAACATTTATGGTGTTTAGTTGGCAATACACCAATGTTGGAATTGCAATACACATATAAAGGTAAGGCTGGAAAGATTTATGTGAAATGTGAAAACTATAATTTAACTGGTAGTATTAAAGATCGTATGGCTTTATACATTATGTATAAGGCATATATGAATTGCCAAATAGATCCTAAAGATGTGATTATCGAAGCCACCAGTGGCAATACAGGTATTTCTTTTTCTGCTATTGGTAAAGCTTTGGGACACCAGGTAAAGATCATCATGCCCAATTGGTTGAGTAAAGAGCGTATCGATATTATTAAAAGTATGGGTGCAGATATTCAATTGGTAAGTAAAGAAGAAGGTGGTTTTTTGGGTAGTATCCAGTTGAGTGAGGAATTAGCTAAAAAGGGCGGTGTATTCTTGCCTAGGCAATTTGAAAATCAATTTAATGCCGAAGCGCATGAATTTACTACTGGTCGAGAGATTGGTCTTCAACTTGCCTCAAAGGGTCTTGTTGCAGATGCATTTGTAGCTGGTGTAGGTACAGGTGGGACGGTAATGGGGGTAGGACGCCATCTTCGTAGTCTTAATCCTCACGTCAAGATTCATCCTCTTGAGCCTGCAGAGAGTCCGACCTTGTCAACTGGACACAAAGTTGGTTCGCATCGTATTCAAGGGATTTCAGATGAATTTATTCCTGCTATTGTAAAATTGGATGAGCTTGATGAGGTGATTGCTGCTTCGGACGGAGATTCTATTATTATGGCTCAAAAATTAGCGAAGGAATTGGGATTAGCAGTAGGGATTTCTTCAGGAGCTAATGTGATAGGTGCCATTAAACTGAAAGAAAAACTAGGGAATGATGCCATTGTGGTGACCTTACTTTGTGATGATAATAAAAAATATTTAAGTACTGATCTAGTTAAAGAGCAACCCGTTATTGATGGGTATATCTCTACAGATCTTTCTTTTACGGGATTTCAACCGATTAGTAGATTGACAAAGTCTCTTTTCAATACTGAACCTGTATAGTGTTTGTTTCAGCCTAATGGGATATTGGGCAGTATATTTATGTTAAGTAGAATCTGATACAATGGGAGTACTCCCATTGTTGTCAGGTTTAACCAATTGCAATTTGTCGCTCGACATTATTATTTAATTATTTATGAAAAGTTTAATCGTAAAATTATTGCTGTTAATAGCCTTCTGTCCTATTTTTGCCCAAGCTCAAGAAACTGATACTTTATTGAAAATGGATGAATTGGAATTTGTGGATGGAAGTGTTAGTGAAGCTCAGACGGATACTGTAGTCTCTGATACGACACAGGTTGTTCGCAAGAGTGAGGCCATAATCTCAAATTCGGGGACTAAAGGTGGTGATTCTCTTTTTGGTATATTTTTAGCAGGATTTATTGGTGGATTTGCTGCATTACTTATGCCTTGTATATTTCCAATGTTACCGCTTACGGTCAGCTTTTTTACCAAAGGCAGTCAAAATCGCTCAAAGTCTCTTTTCCGGGCTTTATTTTATGGGATTTCTATTATTGTAATTTATGTGGTTCTTGGCTTGGCAGTGACGATGATCTTTGGTTCTGATGCGCTCAATGCTTTGTCAACGAATGGTATTTTTAATTTCTTTTTCTTTTTGATGCTGATCGCTTTTGGAGCTTCTTTTTTAGGAGCGTTTGAAATTAGTCTTCCAAGTTCTTGGGTGAATAAAATGGATGCAAAATCTGATGAAGGAGGGTGGGCAGGTATATTTTTTATGGCTGCTACCTTGGCTTTGGTGTCATTTTCTTGTACTGGACCCATTATAGGTACTTTGTTGGTGCAGGCTGCTACGAGTGGTGCACTTTTAGGTCCTGCTGTAGGGATGTTTGGTTTTTCGCTAGCTTTGGCTATACCATTCGCATTATTTGCCTTATTTCCAAGTGCTATGAAGGCGATGCCAAAATCTGGTGGTTGGTTGAATAGTGTGAAAGTCGTATTGGGATTCTTAGAATTAGCTTTTGCGCTTAAATTCCTTTCTAATGTTGATTTGGCATACCACTGGAATTGGTTCGACCGTGAAGTTTTCTTGTCATTGTGGATTGTTATATTTGGTTTGATGGGCTTTTATTTACTTGGGAAAATCAAATTTTCTCATGATAGCAACTTGCCTTATTTATCTGTTTTACGTACTTTTTTCGCAATCATCGTTTTATCATTTACAGTTTATATGATTCCTGGATTGTGGGGTGCACCATTGAAATCCATTTCTGCATTTTTACCGCCACAGAGTACACAGGATTTTGACTTGAATCAAGCATCTGGAGGTACGACTCGACAGGTAGCAGATGTGTCTAATCGCAAGTATGCAGATCTATTTCATGCTCCGCTTGGATTAAATGTGTTCTTTGATTATGAAGAGGGGATTGAATATGCTAAAGCTCAAAAGAAAATGGTGATGCTTGACTTTACTGGGCATGCTTGCGTCAATTGTCGTAAAATGGAGGCTAATGTCTGGACAGATCCACAAGTTCTTTCTTTTTTGACGAATAATGTCATTATTATCCAACTTTATGTGGACGATCGTACAGAATTAGCTGTGGAAGATCAACAAAAAACGAGTGCGGGTAAATTATTAAAAACGATAGGAAGTAAATGGAGTTATTTGCAAGCGAGCCAATTTGAATCTAACTCACAACCTTTTTATGTTTTAATGAACTCAACTAATCGTCAGGTTTTGGTGAAGCCTAAAGGAGCTGATTATGATCCTATTACTTATTTAGCTTATTTAAATGAGGGTTTGGAGGTTTTTGTGAAATCAAATTAGCTTTGAATAACTAATCTGATAAAAAATGTTTTTATTCTTGACGAAAAAAGGTTTCATAAAATTGGATTACTGATAAATTTAATCTTACTTTTACATCGTTAAAACCACTACGATTTAAATATTGTTTTGAGTGGTTTATGTGTAGGGTTAACAGTGAATTATAACATGAAAAAAGCATTCAATCTGGGGTTGTTCCTTGGATTATTATCAGTGACATCTTTTGCATTACAATCATGCAATGAAGGTGGAAATAAAAAAACAGGTTCAGTTCCTATTGGTACTGTTGATAGCACAAAAGCAATAGATGAAATAGATACGGATACGGTTGTTAAACAAATTAAAAAAGATTCAATTGAAGTTAAGGATAAAAAGAGTATTCTACATCATGAAGTAGATACGGCTAAATTATTAACGGATTCTGTATCTCCTCGTTATATTTATCTGACGTTTGACGATGGGCCTTTGAATGGTAGTCAATTTATTGATTCGATAGCAACAGCAAAAAATATAAAAATCAATGTATTTCTTATTGGAAAGCATGATCGTATGAGCAAAGGCTTGCATAAATATTATGAACGTTATATGAATAATCCTTTAGTGGATTGCTATAACCATAGTTTTAATCATGCGAACAATAAGTTTACTTATTTTTATAGTAATGCCGAGTCTGCTTATGAAGATTTTGATAAAAATGAGAAGGATTTAAATCTAAAACATAAAATTGTCAGGTTGCCTGGTCGTAATATCTGGTATTTTGCTGATCGCAAACGTATTGATATGCAAAGTGGATCGAGCACTGCAGATTTGCTATACCAAAATGGCTACCGATCGATGGGCTGGGATTGTGAATGGAAAAAGGGTAAACCATCGGGTATGCCGGTAGAGTCTGTAAGTTTTATTTATCGTCAGATTAATAATAGGTTGCGTAATGGTACGTCGTTTTCTAAGAATAATGTTGTTTTATTGATGCATGATGATATGTTTCAAACTAGAAAAGCACAGAAAATGTTAAGTGATTTGATTGATAGTTTGAAATTGCATCCAAATTATGAATTTGCGCATATGCGCGACTATCCTAAACAGAAATAAAAAAGGCTGTTTAATAAAATCCTTTATTTAAAAAAGATCCCCGATACAGCAAAATGTCGGGGATCTTTTTTTATTCTAATTCTGCTTTCTTAAATATTTTGTCAAAATCACGATGGTCTGACCATCAATCTTTCCTTCAATTTGTTCTGTATTATCGAAAACAAGTCGGATATTTTTAACAACGGTACCTAAAGTTGCACGGATTGAAGATCCTTTTACATCTAATGTTTTGGTGAGTACTACTGAATCACCATCAAACAATTGTTGCCCGATACTATCTAGGTGAAATTCTACATAGCCATCATTTTCGTGATCTCCTGTTTGTTTCGCCCATTCTAGGGTGTCATCATCCAGATATAATATATCTAACGCTTCTGAGGCCCAACCTTCATTTTTTAAGCGATTCAACATACGCCAAGCAGCTACTTGTACAGCAGGTACTTCTGACCACATGTTATCGGGTAAGAATTTCCAGTATTCGGCATCTAATTGTGTCGTCTTATTTAATTGATCGGCACATTTTTGGCATAAAACGATGGTATTGTCGGCATTGGCTTGTAAATCGGGAGGTAGTGTGTATAAGACTAAATCTTCAGTTGCTTGACTCAATTCACATTTATTTCCCGCTCTTTCGAATAGTTGATTTTCTAAATTCATCTAATTTTTGGATAAGTTGCAAATGATAAGTTGCAAACATAGTGAATATTTATAATTCTATATCTAAAAACAGCAGATATAACAACTCAAAAAATAAAGGATTGATAATTTGGAATATAATTTGCAATGCAGTAAACGATATAATTTGTATCTTATTTAATATTAACTGAAATTAAACTAAAACTGAATAAACATGAAATGGCAAGGTGGTAGAAAGAGCGACAACTTTGAGGATAGAAGGGGAATGTCTGGTGGTCAAAAACTGACTTTAGGGGGCGTAGGTGGAATAATTGTATTGATTATTGGATTTTTGATGGGGGGAGACCCAGCGCAATTATTACAACAGGCGCAAAATATGACTGGTACAGAGCAAACTGGACAGCCAAGAGAAATTAGTGAAGAGGAAGCAAAATTAACTGATTTTTCAAGAACTGTTTTAGCGAGTACAGAGACTGTTTGGACGACACTTTTTAAGGAGCAGTTGGGTAAAAATTATGAAGCAACCAGTTTGGTGGTTTATGATGGAGGTACGGAAACTGATGGATGCGGTGTAGGAAAAGCATCTTATGGACCATTTTATTGCCCGGGCGATCATAGGATCTATTTAGATTTAACTTTCAATCAAGAATTGAAAACAAAATTTGGTGCTAAAGGTGAGTTTGCTCTAGCCTATGTTATCGCACATGAAGTTGGTCATCATATTCAACAATTAGTTGGTTTACTCCCTAAGACCAATAATATGCGCGGTAAATTGAGTGAAGTTGAAAATAATAAATTATCGGTGATGACCGAGTTGCAGGCTGATTTTTATGCTGGAGTATGGGCGCACCATGTTAATAAACTATCTGATATACAGATTGATTACAATGATATCTTGGACGGTATGGCCGCTGCGGAAGCTGTTGGTGATGATCGATTACAAACTCAGGCTCAAGGTTATGCTGTGCCCGATTCTTTCACACATGGAACTTCAGCACAGCGACGTGCCTGGTTTAAGAAAGGATACGATTCTGGTGATATGACTAGTGGAAATACTTTCGAAGATCCAAGTTTGAAATAACGATATGAAAAAGACCAGAATGTTAAATCTGGTCTTTTTTATTGATTTCGTAAGAAAAGCTTTTTTTATTAATACTCGGCATTATAATGATCTGATGTTCAAATTACTTTTTGTAGATCGTAGATCTAAATCAATCAATTGTTGAAAATGCTATATGCTGATTTGAAATTGCTCTTTATTATTGCACTAGTAAATTACATCCACGGATGTCGCTTTGATCAAATCGACCTAATACTTCAAAAGACCCATCATCGTAAATTTTTCCGAGGTCTTGGGTTGCGATGAAGGAGCAAGAATATCGATTTGCTAAATCAATAACATTGATCGCTCCTGTTTTTTTGTTTGTAGCAAGTGTTAGTGGATCATTTGTTTCTCGAATTAAAATCTTCATCCAATTTGGATGCTTGAATATGCCATTTCCATAGGAATATCCTTGAGACAATAATTCTGTCATTCCATATTCAGAATGTATGCCAGAGACCTGAAAGCTTTTACAAAGTAAATCATGAATTTCTTCTCGAACCATTTCTTTACGTTTGCCTTTCATGCCTCCCGTCTCCATAATGATCAGCTCTGGAAATGATAATTCGTATTTTTCTATGAAATCTAGTAAGGCAAATGTTACTCCGAAAAGTAATGTCTTCGTCCCTTTTGTTTTTAATTGTAAGAGTGTTTGGTATAATTCTTCGTGATTATATAAAAAATAGTTACTTTCTGGCTGTTGGCTATGCTGCATTAAATCATTAATCATATAGATTAATGAAGATCCAGTGCGCTCTAAATAGGAGGGTAGAAGAGCTAAAATGGCTATATTTTCCATTTTGCCATAAAACTGTTCAAAAGCAGTTCTGAAACTTTGCTCATAAACTTTTTTATCAGCAACAAGATGCTTACTGGTAGTCATTCCTGTGGTGCCTGAACTTGTAAATATAATCTCAGGCTGTAGATCGTCGGCAATAATTTCCTGAGTTTTAAAAAGCTCGATTGGCAGAAATGGGATTTTAGTGTAATGATCGATCGTATTTATTTTTATATTGAGGTACTGCACATATTTTTTGTAAATACGGACATGTTCCATTTGAAAATGAAAAGTGTCTAAGCAGATTTTATTAAATTCTGTTTGATTTTGAATAGTAAATACCCGGTCCCAGTTCATACGCTATAAATTTCAGTACAAACTTAGATAAATTTGTTTTATTTACAATCCTAAATGCATGACAGGCCAATCCATGTACCCGTTCATTTTTTTTGATTTTGACTTATGTTTGTAGGAATATGAATAATTTCTACGCTGTTAATATCTGTATTGGATAGTGGCAATGAGGCTTTCAATAAAAATTTAGCGCATAAAAAAGGTTCTTAGCTTGAAAGCCTAAGAACCTTTTTTATGTTTTGATATATATGTGATTATAACATACCGCCATCTACTGGTAATACTTGTCCTGTTACGTATGCAGATAGATCGGATGCAAGAAACAAACATACATTTGCGACATCTTCCGCTTCTCCAGCACGTTTCAGTGGTATACCAGCTTCCCATCCTGCGACTACTTTAGGATCTAATACTTCCGTCATTTCGGTACGGATAAATCCTGGTGCCACCACGTTGGATCTGATGTTGCGTGACCCTAACTCTTTAGCAACTGATTTTGAAAAGCCGATAATACCAGCTTTGGAAGCTGCATAATTTGCTTGACCTGCATTTCCTTGAACTCCTACTACAGAGCTCATATTAATAAAAGAACCTTTACGGTTTTTCATCATGATTTTGGATGCTGCTTTAGTAACATTGAAGACAGATTTTAAATTTACATTGATCACATCATCCCAGTTTTCTTCAGTCATACGCATTAACAACCCGTCTTTTGTAATACCGGCATTGTTGACAACAATATCAATAGTACCAAAATCGGCAACAATGTCACTGATTAATTTTTCAGCTTCATCAAATTTTGATGCATCTGAGCGGTAACCTTTTACAGTAGTTCCAAAAGCTTGAAGTTCTTGCTCTAAAGCTTGACCTTTTTCCACAGATGATAAATATGTGAATGCCACTTTTGCACCGTGTTGTACAAATACTTCAGCAATTTTTCTTCCTATTCCTTTTGAGGCTCCAGTGATTAGAGCAGTTTTTCCTTCAAGTAATTTCATTCTTATGTATTATATGTAATATAAGGTGCTTGCAAAAATGTTAAAACTATCCTACAATCGCAACCTTAATATCAATTTAATTTTGAATTTGCAAAATAATAATCGAAAATTAAGTTGTAATAATACTGTCAACTTGAATGGGGCATGTTAAATAAAAATGGCTAAAACAGTCAGGTTAGGGAATTCTTAATAATAGTATGGTATTTTTGAATAAGTGGTTTTAAAAAGTACAGTTTTTTGACAAAAGGATTGCGTTAATATAAAAATCTATATTAAATTTGCATCAATCACGAAGACATGAGTAAAAAAACAAAAAATACCAAAGAGGTAGACGTCGTTTTAATTGGCGCAGGTATCATGAGCGCAACTCTAGGCACACTTATTAATGAGTTGAGTCCAGATATTAAAATAGAGATTTTAGAGCGCTTGGATGTTGTTGCAGCAGAGAGTTCAGATGCATGGAATAATGCAGGAACTGGTCACTCTGCATTATGTGAGTTGAATTATACCCCACAACAAGCGGATGGTACGGTTTCAATTGATAAAGCAATCAGTATTGCGGAACAATTTGAAGTATCTAAACAATTTTGGACTTACTTGGTTGATCAAGGAGTTATCAAAAAACCGGAAAACTTTATTCGATCTGTTCCGCACATGAGTGCTGTTTTCGGAGAAAAAGATATTGATTTCCTTCATAAGAGATTTGATGCTTTATCCGAGAATAACTTGTTCAAGGGTATGGAATATACGGAGGATAAAGCGGTTTTAAATGAATGGATTCCATTAATGATGAAAGGTCGTCCTGACGATGATAAAATCGCTGCGACGAAAATGATATTAGGCACGGATGTAAATTTTGGCGCGTTGACGCGTGATTTAGTTGAACATTTGGATGCTAAAGAAAATATTACCTTGCATCTTACCCAAGAAGTACGTGACATTGATAGAAATGACAATGGTACATGGGAATTGGAGGTCAAGGATTTAAAAACTGGTGAAAAAAGATCAATCAACGCTAAATTTGTTTTTATAGGTGCTGGTGGACACTCTTTACTATTGCTAGAGAAATCGGGTATTCCTGAATCTAAAGGTTATGGAGGATTTCCTGTTGGTGGTCAGTGGTTACGCTGTGTCAATGAAGATGTCATCAAAGATCATCATGCGAAAGTATATGGTAAAGCCTCTATTGGTGCTCCTCCTATGTCTGTGCCACACCTTGATACACGTTATATAGATGGTAAACAGGCTTTGTTGTTTGGACCATATGCTGGTTTTTCTACTAAATTTTTAAAACAAGGTTCTTATTTTGATTTACCTGCTTCGATCAAGTTATCAAATATTAAACCGATGCTATCTGTAGGACGTGACAATATGGATCTCACAAAATATTTAATATCTGAGGTGATGAAAAGTCCCAAAGATAAATTAGATGCTTTGAAACAGTTTATGCCAACAGCGCAATTAGAGGATTGGAAAATAGAAGTTGCTGGCCAGCGTGTACAAGTGATCAAAAAGGATGCTAAACATGGTGGTGTGCTAGAATTTGGAACGGAGGTTGTCTCTTCTGCAGATGGTTCTATTGCAGCGTTGCTAGGTGCCTCACCAGGTGCCTCTACTTCTGTAGCTATCATGATCAAACTTCTGAAAAGATGTTTTCCAGAACGTGCTAAAGCAGATGAATATCGCAAAAAATTGCGAGAAATGATCCCGTCGCACGGACAATCATTAAATGATGATGCAGAGCTTTGTGTAGCGACTAGAAAGCGCACACATACTGCATTAAAGCTTGAGAATTTTAAAGATTAATTTCTTTTAACCATACTTATGGGGTGCTTGCAGTAAATGTACTGGTACAGGCTGAGATTATACCCAAATAACAAGAATTGCTCAATGCCCTGAGCAATTCTTGTTATATACCTGATCCAGATAATGCTGGCGTAGGGATATTTAATTTCAAAAATCTTGCATTTATAGCTATTTCATAAGTGTGTATTATTTTATCTTACACATATTTTAAATGCAGTTAAATCAAATTTTATACGATTTTTTACAGCAGATCAAAGCGACATCTTTGCCTGAATGGTTAGCCGTTGGCTTTGGTGTTTTACAAGTTTGGTTCGCTAAATCTAATAAATCTATCAATTATCTTTTTGGTATTTGTGGTATATTAATGTCAATTTACGTTCTGTTTTTCGCGAAATTATATGGTGAAATAGCCTTAAATATGTACTACCTACTGATGAGTATCTATGGTTGGATGTATTGGCAACAAAACCGTACAGATCATCATGTCATCACGCGATCATCAAAAAATGATTGGATCGTAGTATCATTGATTTGTATCATTGGTTTTATTGTATTTTATTTCGGATTATTGCATGCTACAGACTCTGATGTTCCTTTGTGGGATGCGCTTGTTTCCTGTACAGCATGGGCGGGAATGTGGCTACTGGCCAAGCGAAAGATCGAGAATTGGATTTTATTAAATATTAGCAATTTTATGGCAATACCATTGCTGTACCATAAAGATCTGTTCTTGTTTGCGGCGTTAACTTTGTTTTTATTTGTCATGGCTTTCTTTGGTTATTTTAACTGGAAAAGAATCCTCAAAAGTGAATTTATATATGATCATGAATCAAACTCAAATTAATCTTATAAAAGACCAGCAACAGCATGCAATTAATTGTAAAGCTATGACTGCAGCACAACTGGATTTAAGTATCTCTGAGAAATGGTTTAAGATATGGGTGCCTAAATGTCTTGGCGGTTTGGAATTTTCTTTGTTAGAAGGAATGCAATTGTTGGAGGAATTGGCTTATTACGATGGTGGTTTAGCTTGGACAATTACTTTGTGCTCGGGAGCTAATTTGTTTGTCGGATTTATCGACCCAAAAATTGGCAAAGAGATCTTTCAGAATTCGCAAGTGTGCCTTGGTGGAAGTGGTCGTGCATCTGGATATGCTGAGCGCGAACAAGGTGGGTATCGGATTAAAGGTCATTGGAAATATGCTACCGGTGCCCCACATCTGACTCATTTTACAGCAAATTGTGTCATCACTGAAAAGGGTATACCGGTATTGGACGAAAATGATCAGCAGCTTATATATTCTTTCTTTTTCGATCGTAATGATGTATTGATTCATTACGATTGGGATACGTTTGGCTTGGAATGTACTGCAAGCCATAGCTTCTCGGTCGAAAATCTTTTTGTGAAAGATTCACGTAGTTTTGTGATTAATGAATCGAAAAGTACGTGGCCTCAGCTTTTGTACCAGTATCCTTTTATTCCGCTTGCCGAATTAACATTACTAGTTAATTTTATCGGTATGTACAAGCGCTTTATTGATCTGGTTGAAAGGTATTTTATTGTGAAATCTCAGGATGAAGTATGGTTAAAGGATAAAGGAAAGCTTTATTTTAAACGATTGGATAAGATACAAGATGATTTTAATAAACGAAGAGATGTTATATATCAATTGGCAGAGCAATCTTGGAGCAATCGAGAAAAAGAAATGGACAATGCTATTATTTATAACAGGATTGCCATTGAAAGTCGGAGCTTCGTTTCCAGTATTAAAGATCATGTGATGCAATTATTTCCACTTTGTGGTATTGAAGCTGCACAGCGAGAAAAGGAGATGAACATCGTATTTAGAAATATTTTTACAGCTTCACAGCACAGTTTATTGCAGGAATAATATCGAAGCGATAAATGATATCGCATCGATATTAGCAATTATTGACTTTCAAGTGCTTTTTTTAAATTTATCAGACGATGATACGAAGGACATTTTTCTAATTCTTTATTCCAACGTTCTAAAGCAGCTATATTGGCTTGTAGAAACTTGGGCATATCGAAGATATGCATATCAACTGTTATCTGTATTTCATCTGGTAATGATGCAGAATCAAAATATTCTTTTAGTTCCTCAATTGTCATAGATCAAAGATAAAATTATAATGTGACAGAAAAAATTTAAGATTATTCTTTGTTCATGTCAAATCATCTATATTTATAAGCTGATGCAAGTTTTACAACAAGATTTGAAGACTTATGAGAATAGAAAAAAGTAGTATTGAAGATTTGGTTGCCCACATGGAATTGTACGATAAAGCGATTGCCTATCAGCATACCTTAGGCAAAGTGAATTGGTTGGGATTTGAAGAGCGGACTGTACTAGAGGAAATTAGAAGGGGACAGCAGTATAAAATTGTGATAGACAAACAAGTTGCTTGTGTTTTTCTACTCGCTGACTCTGATCCAATTATTTGGGAAGAAAAAAATAAAGAACCGGCGATTTATATTCATCGTATTGCTACTAATCCACTTTTTAGAGGTCAAAATTTTGTTGTCAAGATCATTGATTTTGTAAAAATAATAGCTAAACAAAAACAAAAAGAATTTATAAGAATGGATACTACCGCAGGTAATGAACGACTGAACTATTATTATGAGCAATGCGGTTTTAACATAGTAGCTACTATTGCGCTTCAAGGAAATACTGATATGCCTGCGCATTATCGAAATAACTCATTTACACTTTTTGAAATGAGGGTATAATATCATTTTTTATACTCATAATTTATTGTCTGTAAGCAATGCTTATGATCGGTGAAAGGGCCGATTCTATAAATTTTTCTTTTTAATTTACAGTGCTAATTTCTACTCATATATGTTATTGGAAGATAAGCTGTCATTAATCAATAGGTTAGATCGCATAGGGAAAGATAACGTATTTATTTCTTTGGGTATAATTTTTTAAATGCATTGTATACGGCTTGGTGAACAATTGTTGCGTGCAATTCTTGTGGTAAATAGTCAAAACATACATTGATGTTATTGGTTTGTTTCAACATTTTATAAAAGTTGATTGATTCCTTGTACATTTTGACGTCTTCATCTTTATTAGGAACTCCTAAATAGACGTTTAATGGATTGTTGACATGAGCATGTAATGCATCTTTAGATTCATGTAATAACTTTTGTTCTCCCCACCACAGGCTTGGTGCTATAATGATATACTTACTAAACAAATGGGGCTTCTTCACTAGAATTTCAGATGCTAACAGACCTGCTAATGATTCTCCAATAATGGTACGATCTGTATTTGCATGATATTTATTTTCCATGTAGGGCTGTAGTTCTTTTTCCAGAAATGCAATGTATGCTGCTGATTTTCCGTACTGAGAAAAATTTTCTTTCTTAAAACCTTCTTTTTCCAGGAAGTCGAGGTTGGGAACTGCAAAGGTGAAATCTCTTTTTCTATTCGTATTTTCGATCCCAACAATAATTGATTTTGGAAATTGCGCAATCCACGGTTGTGTATAATAACGAACGATCCCAACTAGATGAATAAAATCTTCTTCTACACCACCATCTAATATATAAATAATGGGGTATTTGATCGTGTCGGTAGCACTATAATTTTCTGGTAAATATATATTGATTGTTCTGTTTTCTCCAAGTACTGTAGAATGTATATGATCTATTTGTCCAAGGATAATTGCTTTTTGAGAATACGCGTTATACGACGAGAAAATAATTGCAATGAATACTGATAGATACTTTGTCATTAGATATTTTTTGTGCAGCGGACTGGGGGTACTATGATCTGAGTAAAGATAAGGCTTATCCTGTAAAAACGATCATAAAAAACCATAGATATAGGGAACTATGGCTTCATTGAAGATGCTCAATATAATCATTAAACACTATAAGCATTTGATTGTTATATATATAAGTAATAAGCTAGTTCTTATGGACAATATTAAAAAAAGTTTGGATGCATATCTTGTGCGATACAATAAGTATTATGGCTTTCTAGAAAATCCCCATAAATTTAGTATAGATTGTAATCCACAGCGATTGATTATTAGAAATTTTGCATTGCGACATGATCGACGAGATCTATATGAAGAATATATTCGAAGTTTCTATCCTGAACACGCAGTTAAAGAATTGGGAGAATTTGATTCATGTCTCATGTATCTGAAATTTTTCAATAAAGAAGAGGCTAAAAGCTGGTTTATTTCAAACGATACAAAAATGGTTGAATCGGACATTCGAGCTAGTGAAAGTAATGCCATTTTGAGAATGTTGTTTGTGGAAGATGACATCGATTGCAAAGAATTGCAAATTGATGATAAATCCTATGTCTTAAATCGAGTTACGCCTGAATCTATATTACAGACACGGGATAATTTTTGGGTGGATACTCGTATTTGCTAATGCGTAAAAATTTAATACTTGCATATATGGATTTATGGCTTTTAAAAGTCTTTATAATGGGGGGATTGTCGTGATGTTATACTTATTCTCTATTGTGCTCATTTTAACATAGAAAATAATCTGTAAAGAAAGATATCTTCCATAAATTTGTGTTACACTGAGTTTTTTTATCTAATTTTTATGAGTAACCTAGTCTATTAATAGGTTTTAATTAATGCTTACAACAAGATTGAGCTCACTTATTTTTGGAGCATCAGGATATTTTTAAGTAATGTAAGTCCTGTATCTTATTGGGATCAAAGAAATATTTTTGTAATTTTACATAACCAGTTATGTAATTGGTTATGTAATATAAATTTTTTAAAAATAGTTTTATGAATTTCTTTAATAAGACGGGAAAAATGGCTATGGGAAGTAGATTGCGATTATTGACTAATAAGGTCACCGAAGATGCTGCTCAGATATATGAACTTTATCATGTGGAGTTTCTTCCAAAGTGGTTTCCTGTATTCTTTATTTTGTCTGAAGAAGGAGAAAAAACGATTACTGATCTTGCTTATGAAATTGGACATTCGCAACCTTCTGTTACTAAAATAATCAGAGAAATGGCTCAGGCTGGACTTGTTGAAGATAATTTATCATCACGAGATAAACGTAGAAATGTTGTGGACTTAACTGATAAAGGAAAAAATCTCAGTGAAACAATAAAAATTTCATGTAGCGACGTGGATGCAGCAATCGAAACTGTTATAGGAGAAGCTACTCATAATCTTTGGGAAGCAATTGAAGAGTGGGAGGTGCTTTTGAAACAAAAATCATTGTTAAAAAGAGTAAAAGAACAAAAAAAGATTCGTGAAAGTAAAGCAGTACAAATTGTACCTTATCAAGCTGAACACCAATTAGCTTTTAGATCTCTTAATGAAGAATGGATTTCTACTTATTTTGAGATGGAAGAGGCTGATTACCGAGCTCTGGAGCATCCTCAAGAATACATCTTAGATCAAGGTGGGGCTATTTTAGTCGCTCTTTATCATCATGAACCAGTGGGTGTTTGTGCTCTTATTAAAATGAAGGATAGAGATTATGATTTTGAAATGGCAAAAATGGCTGTATCTCCAAGAGCACAGGGTAAAAATTTAGGATTTTTGCTTGGTCAAGCTGTCGTAAATAAAGCTAAAGAATTAGGTGCTGCAAATATATACTTAGAGAGTAATACCATTCTGAAACCTGCTATCAATTTATATCATAAGCTCGGATTCCAAAAAATTGTAGGACGAGCCACGCCATATAAAAGATGTAATATTCAGATGGTTTTAGAATTGGGTAGGTAAGTATATATTTTCTGTTTCCCTGTTTTTTAGCCTATTTGTTGCTATCGTAACCTTTTTAACAATCGATATGAAGCAAATTTTATAGATAGTACGTTTAGATAAAGGATAACAACCATTATTTCATTATCGTGCAGCTAGGATATTTAAATAATCTCAATGCCTAACTCTTTGTAAACTTTTAATGCATTATGGTTTGGATCTGCTTCAGTAATAATGCTATCAAGAGCAGTGGCTGGTCCAATATAAAATGCCTCAACGGTACTGGTTTTTTCTAGGGTTGATAAAGCAACTGTTTTAACAGCTTGTGTAATCATCAATTTTTTTATTTGTGCATCCTCGTAATCCTTAGCGGTAATACCTATGGTATGGTGAATACTACAAACACCTAAGAAACAGACATCAGCGCGAACATTCTTTATCGTATTCAATGCGTCTATACCTATAGCTGTGAAAGATACTTTATATAATCTTCCCCCTGCAAATATAACTTCCACATTTGGATGGTCTTCTAGAACATTGACTACGGGAAAACTATTTGTTACTACTGTTATTCTTAAATTTTTTGGAAGACTTGCTGCTAACGCCACAACTGAAGTTCCTCCATCAAAAAATACGACATGTCCATCTTTTAAAAAATTTAATGCTTTTAAAGCAATAGCTTGTTTTTGACCTAAGTCATACTTTTCCCGATCTCTATAATGATGTGGAATAGGAGAGTTGGCCAATGCGCCACCTCTTACAGCCTTTAAGAGCCCTTGAGAGTTTAATGTTTTAATATCCCTACGGACAGTGTCTTCAGAAACCTTTAGCAGATCACTGAGATGTTCTAATCGTACTTTATTTTCTTTTGAAAGCTGTTCTAATATGAGTTGTAGGCGCTCCTCTTTTACCATAATCTTTACTTATATATGCAAATATATACAATTATATTTGGCATAATGTTGTATAATATTGCATAATTTAGTATTTTTATTGCAAAAAATAGTAAATATGAAAAAATCAATCGCTATAGATATGGATGGTGTCATTGCTGACATTGAGCCACATCTTATTGAATGGTATAAAAAAGAAACTGGTGTAGCATTAAACCAAGATATGATCAAAGGGTTGGGAGAGGAGGAAGCATTTTCTGATAAAGAAGCGCTACACAAAATCTTAAACACAGAATCATTTTTTAGGACTGCTCCGGTTATGGACGGTGCTATAGAGACGGTCAAATCGCTAATGAAAGAGTATGAAATATTTATTGTTTCTGCTGCTATGGAATTTCCATTATCCTTGTTTGAAAAGAGAGCTTGGTTGCAAGAGCATTTTCCTTTTATAAACTGGAAAAATATTATTTTCTGTGGAGATAAAAGTATAATAGATACGGATTTTATGATTGATGATTATTGCAAGAATCTTGATTTTTGTAAAGGAAAACCGTTAATGTTTACGGCTTATCATAATATTGCTATCGATCATCATGAACGCATTAATCATTGGAATGAAGTTCCTTCATTACTTGAGAATCACATTGCTAAAACTGAAAAAGTGCTATAAAAGCACTTTTTTAAATAATGCGTTCATATTTAGTTGTCTACTTCTGTATGCTGGATGTATATTTATACTGTTTTTTACAGTTTGTAGAATGTAAATAGAAAACCGATAAGAACTATCATTTCTTTGACCATAATGGATCAGATTCCCATAATTAAATCGTACTTAGATTTAATGTTAATGAATCACTGTTACACTGTAAATCTATTTACATCTTTAAAATGGTTACAGCTTCTATTTCAAAATCTAAATTTTGCCAACGTTTATTCTTCAAATGAAAGACTTACTTTATTGAAACCTAAACCCTTTAGCAGCGGTGTAAAAACGTTCAACGCATTTGCTCGGGTTTGTTGCAATATATCTGATTTTTTTACCTCGGTTGCAATCTCCTTTTCCGCATTTTTATAGGCTTCATCTACAAGGTCAGCTTCTCGAAAGAATGCCATTTTGGTGTCGTAAACTCGGGAAGATTTATGATCTATCTTGATGTAGCAAATTTCAGGTAAAGGTAAACGCATAGAAACAGAGTCTCCAAAAACTTCAATATCTTCTTGTTTGACTTTTGTTAAATCGATACATCCAACGGCATCTGCTTTTATGATAAGTAGTACACTTGCGTCGGGTAAGAATGTTGTAATATTTTTATGTTCAACAACATCGCTAAATCTATATTTGACCAATTCAAGCTTGCCCATTGCTTCTATTCGCTCGATCAAAAGTTGATGTGTTGTAACTTTTGTAGTTTTGTTTTCAAACTTAGACCATAGCAACCATCCGAAGACCGCAATAATAGCTAATAAGAATATTACTTTTAAAAATCTTGCCATAACTTAATACAATCAATTTATAGACCAACAATTACTATATATATGTAAAATTTTTATTTCATTACGATTTTATGTGATCTATCATAGCTTAACGTATAGGTATATAATAAGCGACATTGGCTATTTGATGTGTGCATATTGTGCATAGAAAAGGTATAGAAGGCCTATTTGTTTAGTGGATCTAGTATCATCCTATAGTTCGTGTTGTATGATCCTAGGCTAGTCCTTGTGTGGTGCAAGTGTGGTCATATAATCCTTGTTGTATGATCCTAGGGTTGTACTTGGGTAGGGGAGTGTGCTCATATAATTGATCGTGTATGATCCTAGATTAACCTATTGTTATTCTTTATAATAGGGTAGCTACATGGTTGAGGATTTTTGTTTATGTATTTTTTGTACTTGTTTTCAGTAATCCGGTTCTATAAAGATTCAGTGCTTCTTGCATGATATGATTGATCGTAACTAAATCGAAGTCTGCGTTGGGATCAACATGAAAAACTTTCATTTTAGAACGATTTCCCGATTCAAGAGCTGGAATATCTAAATGTCTGCCTTCTACCATCATGATATAGGGAATATCTTTTTTTGAATCTATTGACAGATAACAAAATATTCTATTTTTATAGCAGAAATAGGGCATCCCCCATTTCTGCGTTTCTGTTATAAGCGGATCAAGTCTGAGAATAATTTCTTTTAATGCTAGTAAACAACTTTTTATTGGTTCTTTTTTACTGTGATAGTAATTCTCAACTGTTTCAAACATAATGAATAGTTATATGTATTATTCGCAAATTTCTTTTAATCTTGATAAGGCTTTGGGCCAAGTTTCATCAAAGTAAGATAGGTATTCTTCTGTGGTATCTACTTTAACAGTTACATTTGTTATTCCATTATGTTCTTTAAAATGATAGTTCTCTGTACCTCCTGCCCAGCTTTCGACTGCAGGTCCCTCTGTGATTTCTATATCTCCATCCAATATTCCGTAATGATAAATGGAAACAAATTCATTAGGGATATTTTCTAAAATTTTAGCTACCATACCTTCACGTTTACCATCTTTATTTTGTCCAATGAAGTAAATTTTATCACCTTTATTCCATCCGCCTTCATAATCTGATGTAGGGTTGAATTCGGAAGTCCATAATTTATAGGTTTCTTTATCTAGCATTTTGTGAAATACTACTGAAGCTGGTGCGTGAATGTCGATTTGATATGTTTGGTTTTTCATGATTTATTTTTTTGGAAAATTTCGATCTGCTAATACTTCTTCAATCTGTTTAGTGTGTCTAGCACAGTGAGCGGCGATAAAAAGTAGGTTTTGATAACCATCAACTACGCCTGTTGGGTAGTCACTGATGTGATTGCGAAGGTCATCTATATTTGCATTTTTGATGTATAATAAAACAGGCTCTCTAGCTGCTAGAAAGTCCTTTATTGCTACTTGGCTATTTTTATATTTTCCTGTGGGTTGCAGTTCTTTTGGCGCCTGAAATTTTTGACTTCGATCAGTCATCATGTTTATGAGACCTTGATCAGTTGATTTGACTTCATTTTTCCGGTTAGGCTGTGGCGCTTTTCCCAATTCTTTTTTTGCCATTTCAAATAACAGACTTTCTGAGCGTATGATATGCTCTAGACATTGACCTATTGACCATTTTCCTTCTCCAGGACTAAATTGTAGTTGTGCTTCACTTAATCCTGATATGTCATCTTTTAATGATTTGGTTGTGTATTGAAAATATTGGATTAATGAATCAATATTTCCGTGCTGATTTAAAATGACAGAAGGGGCGTTTTGTTCAATTATTCGCGTAACGTTATTTATTACAGCAATTTTATTAGCAGCTTTGGCCATGATACAGGGAAGAGTTATACTGACACCTAGTGAAAGCATAAATTTTATTAGTATTTTCATTTTTTTTTAATTGGTGAAGTGTGCAAATTCCATTGTTATCTATTATATTTTTTTAGATCCTGACGGTAAACCGTTTATAATTGTTTCTATTTCAAATAATTAATTTTAACAATTATAGCTTTATTTTGTTTAGCACTGCTTGCCATAAGACAAGAAATAAAAATACGCTTATTGAATAGTAAAAGTGAAGATTTAAATCAGCGAAAAGATTAAAATAATACTGCTCCATCTTAAATATAAAGAAGTATGTGCTGAATTTGTTTAAGGATGACTCTGTATTGTATGATCTTCTAATTATATGTATTATTGTAGCTAGGATAATCCTTATTTTTTATTTGATGAGAATAGGTGCAATCTTAATCTTTGATGAGAGCGCATCCATATTTCGCAGGTAAGTCTACACATCTGATGTGGATTCAATTAATTTTTTATACGAAATTATTCGAATTCTACGATCACTCCTATGAGAATAGAGTTCAAGGTCATCTTTTCTTGAAACGTAGATTATTAAAATTGATATAATGATCTGGAAACCTGAATGAAAAAGTAAGCCGTGAGAGGGGGATAGATTAGGGTAATTCTCAAATTAATAACGTAGATCGATAATTTAAATGCTAAAAAAGATTGTGGCATTCCTATTTAAATGGCGCAATAATAATTTATTAAAATAAATGAAAATAAAAAGCTTAGTTACTTTGAAAGATTTTAGAATTGTCAAATCATGGTTAAATAGTACATATAAAACCATTAAGTTTGGTCGTATTTGTACAGAGTCTCTACCAAAACGACAAACAGTACTTAATTTAAATAAAACTATAAATTGGCGTAGTCTCGGTCATAGTTTTATTTTTCTCTTTCTTTCGCATGCGACATTGGCGCAAAAAAAACCAGTAGAATATGTTAATCCATTTATTGGAACCACAAACTATGGTACTACAAATCCTGGGGCTCAGGTTCCGCAGGGCTTAATGAATGTTTCTCCCTTTAATGTGATGGGATCATCTTTGAATAAATTTAATAAGGATGCACAATGGTGGTCAACTCCTTATGAGTATCATAATAAATTTTTCACTGGATTTTCTCATGTTAACCTAAGTGGTGTGGGGTGTCCAGATATGGGAAGTCTTTTGTTGATGCCTACTACAGGGGATCTTCAGGTAGATTATAAAAATTACGGAAGCACTTACAAGGATGAGCATGCTTCGCCAGGATACTATTCTAATTATTTGGAAAAGTATGGTGTTAAAACTGAAGCAACTGCTTCACTTAGAACAGGAATTTCAAGATTTACATTTCCTAAAGGCAAAAGCCATATTTTATTAAATTTAGGAGAAGGGCTTACTAATGAAACGGGGGCTACTATGCGATTTGTAAATGATCATGAGATCGAAGGATCAAAGTTGTTGGGATCGTTTTGCTATGTAAATAATCAGGCTGTATATCCTATTTATTTTGTTATGCGTTTAAGTAAGAAACCAATTCAGAAAGGATATTGGAAATTTCAGCGATCAGGTGATGCTTGGGAAAATGAATGGAATAAAGATGCGGGAAAATATAAACTTTTTACATCGTATCAAAATGAACTTTCGGGTGATGATATTGGGGCATTTTTGAGCTTTGAAACAATAGAAAATGAACAAATTGAAGTTCAGCTAGGGGTTTCTTTTGTTAGTATAGCGAATGCAAGAGAAAATCTGGAGCAGGAGCAACCTAGTGGAGGATTTGATCAGATCAAGACAGCGGCTGCTAAAAAATGGAATGAAGATCTATCTAAAATAGAAGTGGAAGGTGGTACAGATGATCAGAAAACTGTTTTTTATACAGCATTGTATCATGCGCTCATTCATCCTAATATTTTACAAGATTTCAATGGTCAATATCCAGCGATGGAGAGTAGAGAAACGCTCCATACAAATGGTAATCGATACACTGTTTTTTCACTTTGGGATACTTATAGAAATGTTCAACCCTTGATGAGTTTACTGTTTCCAGATCGTCAAACTGAAATGATAAAATCGATGATTGATATTTACAAGGAGAGTGGATGGATGCCTAAGTGGGAATTATATGGCCGAGAGTCCTATACGATGGATGGCGATCCTGCTATTCCTGTTATTGTTGATGCTTGGATGAAAGGTATTCGGGATTACGATTATCAAGCAGCTTATGATGCTTTTTATAAATCTGCCACATGCGTGGATAGTACAAATAAAATAAGACCTGACAATGCTGATTATGTCAAGTATGGATATGTACCTCTCCGTGCAGCATTTGATAATTCTGTTTCTCACTCGATAGAATATTATCTTGCAGACTGGAATCTTTCGCAGTTTGCGGCGTCATTAGGTAAGAAGGAAGATGCAAAATTATTTGCGGAGCGTGCGAAAGGTTATCAGCATTATTATTCTAAAGATTACGGAACATTCAGACCTATACTTCCAGATGGAACTTTTTTAACTCCTTTTGATCCTTTACAAGGCGCTAATTTTGAGCCCAATCCAGGTTTTCATGAGGGAAATGCATGGAATTATACTTTCGCTATTCCGCATGATATTCCTGGCTTAGTGAAATTAATGGGCGGTAAGCGTAATTTTGTTGAAAAACTTCAGGCTACTTTTGATAAAGGCTATTTTGATGTGACCAATGAACCTGATATGCTGTACCCACATATCTTTTCTGAAATAGAGGGTGAAGAATGGCGTACTCAAAAATTAGTAACGGAAATATTAAATACTCATTTTAAAAATACAGCAGCGGGTATACCTGGAAATGATGATACCGGTACGATGTCTACTTGGGCTTCTATGAATATGATGGGGATTTATCCCCTTTGTCCAGGAAGACCTGAATATACGGTAGTGACACCAGTGTTTGATAAAGTAACCATTCATTTGGATGCTAAGTATCATCATGGAAAGGATAAATTAATTATTAGACGTGAGCGTCAAGGAGTGGAAGGCTATATTAAAAACATTGCTATAGATGGAAAAAAATCAAAAGGATTTAAAGTCTCTCATCATGATCTTGTAAATAGTAATGAGATCGTGATTACTACAGGTAGTCGTTAATTGTAAACGTACTGATCATGATTAACAGCCTAGCTATACTTTTGAAAAGGAGTTTTAAATTTGGGTAGAAAATGTTAAACATGATCTTAATAATCCTGTAGTGAAAAATGATGAACTATTATAGTAGATTGATTATGAGCACTAATATGTTAATGATTGTAATCAATTTACTAAAATGTAGGAGCATCTGCATAATCTCTCACAGGGGGTAAATACATCGATTTATAAATTAAATGTCATTTTTAAATCTAATTGTAATATAAATTATTACAATATAAATAATCTGATTACATTTGTTGACGATATGAATAACACACGATTTTCAACGGCATTACATATATTGACTTTATTGGCCGATAGTGGGGATAATTGGGTAAATTCGGATTGGATTGCAGGAAGTATTAATATTAATGCGGCGATGGTCAGAAAAGAATTGAGTACGCTGCAAGATGCTGGCTTTGTCGTAGGACGTAAGGGCAAAGTAGGTGGGTCAATGTTAAATAAGCCTAGCGAAGATATATCACTAGCCGATATTTATGTCGCGGTGAAGAATTCGGAAATATTAGGTAAAAAGAATTTAAGTCCTAATCCCAATTGTCCAGTTGGTAAAAGGATTAATGGGGAGTTGGAGAAGTTGTATGCTGAAACAGACCAACTGGTTATTCGTTCATTAAGAGACATGTCATTAGAAAATTTTGCGAAAAAATTTCGTTGATTTTTTTTGACTTTAAATGTAACAAATTTTATTACAATATAAAGATTTATGAAAATAGGAATTACAGGAGCGACCGGACATCTAGGACGTCTAGTGGTAAAACAATTAAAAGAAAAAGTAGCAGCTGATCATATAGTTGCTTTGGTACGCAACACTCAAAAGGCAGCTGAGTTAGGAGTTGAATCGCGTATATTTGATTATGATAAACCTGAGACTTTGAGCGGATCATTGCAAGGTATTGATCATTTATTGTTAATATCTGGTAATGAAATAGGGCAGCGGAAAACTCAACATGAAAATGTGATCCGTGCAGCTCAAGAAGCAGGAGTGAAGTGGATTGTATATACTAGTCTTTTACATGCTGATACATCTTCCTTGAGCTTAGCAGAAGAACATTTACTTACAGAGAAAGCTCTTCAATCATCTGGTATACCTTATACTATTCTACGCAATGGATGGTATACGGAAAATTATACGGCATCAGTTCCAGCTGCCATTACCCACGGAGTTTTAATTGGTAGTGCGGGTGAGGGGCAAATTTCATCAGCTGCCCGAGCAGATTATGCTGAAGCAGCTGCAGTTGTTTTAACAAGTTCTAATGAGCAAGGTAAAGTATATGAATTAGTAGGTGACGAGGCATATACACTTGCAGATTTAGCTGCTGAAATATCTAAACAAACAGGTAAAACGATTCCATATCAAAATTTAAGTGAGGCTGAGTACACCGCTGCACTAATAGGTGCTGGTTTGCCAGAAGGTTTAGCGGCGGCTTTTGCAAGTTTTGATGTTGGTGCATCAAAAGGAGATTTGTACGATAATAATAAACAATTGTCATCTTTAATTGGTCGTCCTACTACGACATTGGCAGCAGCAGTGAGGGAAGCTTTGGCAGTATAATACGAATATTATAGTTTTAATTTAATACATCACTTCTATCTGTATGATGGAGGTGATGTGTTTTTTTTATAGAGATGTTTAACTCATTTTTTTTATATTTATTCTGAATATGTAATGATTAGCCATTAGCAAATGATTTTATAATTATGAAAAAAGTAACTGGATTAGGAGGGGTGTTCTTCAAATGTGACGATCCGGAGGAGATAAATAATTGGTATGCCAAAAATCTTGGAATAGTTACTAGCGAGTATGGTGCTAATTTTGAATGGAGAGATGTTGATGATACCTCTAAAAAGGGCAATACCACTTGGTGTACTTCTCCTAAAGAGTCTGAATATTTTAATCCTTCTACTAAGCCATTTATGATTAATTATCGGGTGGATAATCTCGTCGCTTTGGTTGAGGAATTAAAAAAAGAAGATGTGACTATGGTCGATGAAATTTCAGAATTTGAATATGGTAAATTTGTACATATATTAGATCCTGAAGGTAATGTAATTGAACTTTGGGAACCAAAGGGAAATTTTGAATAAGATTTAACTTAGTCATTGATCTTTATAGCAGTCATAGAAATAATAAGGTAGCAATAAATCTAAAGTCGGTAAGGGTATATCATAAAATGGCTAAATTAATGAAAATCAAGAGCACACAGGATGAACGTATCGCTAAAATGCTTTTCGCATCCGTTTATCCACATTATGTCGCAAAAGTTGTAAAGAAAGGCCGAACTAAAGAAGAGTTACATCGGGTGATTCAATGGCTAACTGGATTTGATGATGTGACGTTGCAGCATCAAATTGATGAGAAAGTGACTTTTGAAATCTTCTTCGATCAGGCGAATCTTAATTCGAACGCAACGTTGATTACTGGTGTCATTTGTGGCTATCGTGTTGAAGAAATCGAAAACCAGCTAACACGGAAGGTGAGGTATTTAGATAAAATCGTAGATGAATTAGCAAAAGGAAAAAAGATAGAAAAAATTATGCGTCGTTCAGAATAAATGTTTGTATATTAGTATATGAGACTGTATAGTAATTGCTCATAAATTGATCGAAGCTAACTCAATAAATAATAAATGGAGCCGTTTACATTATTGTAATCGGCTTTTTTATGGTAATATATTAAATACTAGTCCTATTTAGGAGCAGGAAACTGTGCTGTAGTTGTTTGACAGTATTTGTTTTATTAATTTTACATGAATAAAGAATTTTAGATCAAAAGATCAGGATTTAAAAAACGAAATTCAACACGTCTTCTTTTACACGAAACCGCATAATATTTGATACTCCATGTTAAAAAGTACATACATAATAATTATAATCTTTTTCTTATCGTTTACCAGCTATGCTCAAAATATGGATGGTTTGCAACAGCATATCAATCAAATTATAACTGGTAAAAATGCCTTAGTTGGTGTTGCTATCAGTGGCATAAGCCAAAATGATACTGTAGGTGTACAGGCAAGTCAGCGTCTGCCAATGCAAAGCGTATTTAAATTTCCATTAGCAATTGTGATGTTAACAGAGATTGACAAAGGTAATTTTACTTTGGATCAAAAAATTGAAATTACAAAACGTGATCTTACTCCAGAGATCTGGAGTCCTATTCGAGATAAGTATCCTGATGGAGTAACCCTCACATTGAGAGAAATTCTCGAATATACGATTACATTAAGCGATAACATTGGTTGTGATGTCATGTTAAAGCTTCTTGGTGGCCCACAGAAAGTAGAGCAATATTTTGCGAAGCAAGGTTTTAAGAATATCTCTATTAAGATTAATGAAAAAACGATGCAAAGTAATTGGGATAAACAGTTTTTGAATTGGTGCACTCCTCAAGAAATGAACAACATTTTGAAGACATTTTATGTCAATAAAAACAATTTATTGTCCATGTCCATGTATGATTTTCTATGGAGTACGATGAAGTCCACTAACACAGGTCTTAATCAAATAAAAGGACAACTTCCGGCAGGAACTGTGGTCGCACATAAAACGGGCTCGTCGGGTAGAAATAAAGATACAGATGTTACTGCAGCATTAAATGATGTAGGAATTGTTTCTCTTCCAAATGGCGAATACTTTGTCATTAGTATATTTGTGACAAATTCCAAAGAGAGTAAGGAAACGAATGAGCGGATGATTTCAGACATCGCTAAAGTGACTTGGGATTATTTTACAGGAATTAACAATCGTAACTAGTTATGTATTTTTTTATGCGCTGATAAATATACCGTTTTATTTTTTGATCAGATTCCATTCGAATTGCTTTTGATATCAAAAGCAATTCGAATGGAAATTATTAAACTCTTTTTTAAAGTAATACTTCTTGATCTGTTGTTCTATTTTGCAGCAATTCATCTATACTTTTAAGTGTTCTTTGTGAGATTTGTTCTAAAGCCTCTTTTGTAAAAAAAGCCTGATGTGCAGTTAGCAAAACATTGGGAAAACTCATTAATAACTGAATAGTATCATCGTCTATGATTGTCGCGGACAAATCTTTGAAAAAAAGTTTTTCTTCTTGTTCATAAACGTCAATGCCAAGAAGTCCAATTTGTCTGTTTTTTAAGGCTTGTATAGCATCGGTAGTATTGATCAAGTTGCCTCTGCTGGTGTTAATAATGGTGACACCACTTTTCATCTTATCAATCGATTCTTTGTTAATTAAGTAATGATTGTCAACAGTTAGTGGGCAATGCAACGATATGATATCTGATTGGGTAAAAAGGGTCTCTAAATCGACATATTTCACCTTAAGATCACTGAGCGATTGATCTGGATATAGGTCATAAGCAATCACTTCGGCGCCAAAACCCAAAGCAATTTTTGCAAAAGCTTTTCCGATCTTACCTGTTCCAATCACACCAATTTTTTTCTGATATAAATTGAATCCTAATAATCCGTTTAGTGAAAAATTTTGTTCTCGTACACGATTGTATGCTTTATGAGTTTTACGATTCAAAGTCAGTAACATAGCCATGGCATGTTCAGCAACGGCTTCGGGTGAATACGCCGGTACACGACAAATGTAAATACCAAATTCTTTGGCAGCATCCATGTCAACGTTGTTAAAACCCGCACACCGTAAGGCAATTATTTTTATACCTTTTTGGGCAAGCACTTCTATAACTTCCCTATTTAATTGATCATTGACAAAAACACAAACAGCATCTTCTTTTTCTATCGCATTTACGATATGAGGTCCTAAATGTGTTTCGTAAAAATTGAGTTCGAAACCATATTTTTCATTTTCTTTTTCAAAAAATTGTTTATCATAAGGCTTGGTGGAGAAAAAAGCTATTTTCATACTAATTGTTTTACTAGTAAACTTAGGTAAAGTTACTTACAATAGCAATTTGATTACGCCTTATTAAAAATCAATTTATTAAAGTAAATCGTTTAATCATCATTCTTATTTTTAAAAAATTTGCTCTAGTAATTTATTGTATGATCGTTGTTGTGCTAATCAATAAAAATTAAGTTGTATCTATTTATAATGTATGATTATAATTGTTTTATAGTGTAAATTTTGATTGAAATCTTGTAGTAGCTAGGTTTAATGGTTTGCTATTTTAGTTTATTATTAAATTATACTTATATGAAATAGAATTTAATAAAAACTCAGGGGATAAATTAGCATATTCGACCCAGTATGGTTTAGATTTACTCTCTAATATATTATGATTGTGAATAACTAGTATTAATTGTTATATTAGTTTCGACACTAATCCATGTTATGTCTAACCAAACCTTAATTTCTACTGCTGAATTTGAGCACATTTATGAAAAATGGAATAAAAAAGTTTATCAATACGCATTGAATAAAACTTCTTCTACTTATATAGCTGAAGAAACGGTACAGCGTGTCTTTATTAAACTTTGGAATAACCTTTTTCATAAACATATATCTGTGGACATAGAAGCCCAATTATTCTGTATCGCCCGTACGACTCTTTTTGATATTGTAAAGGAGGAAAGAAAAAGACAGGTTTCGTTGGATTTGAAAATTAAAGCAGATGCCGTTCCGACACCGTCAGATTTATATCTCTTAAAAGAGATTCAATTACGCTATGAAGAGATTGTAGGACGGATGCCAGAATCGCGCCGAAAAGTCTTTATGATGAGCAGATTTGATCATTTAAGCTATAAGGAAATAGCCGAGCGACTTTCAATAACTCCTAAAACTGTGGAGAATCACATAGCTTTAGCATTGAAAGCATTAAAAAAAATATTCTTATTATTTATATTTTATTTAAAATATTTTTGGGGGTAAGGTCAAGTATTGCAGTATTCTTATTATATGAAGATTACTACTGAACTAATTGACCGATATCTAAAAAACCAGTGTTCTACTGAAGAAGCTGAGTTTTTGGAAAATTATATACAGCAAGCAGGGGTACTTGACGAGCTTTCGCCCCAAGAGGAATGGAGTCTCGTGCCAGAAAATCTAGATTACCATAATCAAGATAAAATCAAAGAAAAAGTATTTGCCTTTATAAATCAAAAAAATAAGCGCTCCTATCAGAAGAAAGTACGTCGAGTTGTTTCGGCAGCTGCTGCAGTATTGATCGGTATAATTGGGTATTACTTTCCTTTTAATACTTCGAAGGTAGGACCAACTTCACAAATTACGAAAGTTAAAGTTCTTGATGATCAAATTAAAGAGATCAGCAATTTATACTACATTAATTCTGGAAATGAAATTATGCATTTAACGGCTAGTGATGGTTCGGTCATAAGTCTTTATCCGCATTCAGAAATTAAATACGCCGAAGATTTCAGCACACTAAAAGAAAGAGCATTGTACTTAAAAGGCAAGGCGAAATTCCATGTTGCGAAAGATGTGCATAAACCTTTTCATGTACATTCAACTGGTGTAATAACTACAGCTTTAGGTACCATATTTACCGTTGATGAATTGGAATCTACTCAAACGCAAATTAAATTGTTTGAAGGAAAGATTGAGGTGAAGGCTGAGGATACTAATAGGGGAAAAACATTGGTACGCACTTTTTTTCCTAACGAGGAAATTACTTTAGATCATCGCGATCTGATCGTTCTTGAAGAGATAAAATCACAGACGGTAGGTACAGATCGAGGTGGACATTTTCTTCAAAATACGCATACTATCCAGTTTAAAAATATTTCTTTAGAAGATGTTTTGGCACTTCTGGTCCAAAATTACGATATAGATTTTCAGTACGATAAAGCAAAAATTGCGAATAAATTCTATAGTGGAACCTTCTCCAATAAGAACCAGGTGTATGAAGATATTATAAAAGAAATCAACTATCTACACCATACCGATATAAACTATACCAATCCAAATAAATAAACAATCAAATTAAAAACGAATTATGAATAACTTTTTATCCAAAAAGCATCAATTCCAAACGATGCTGCTACTGCGATTTAGAAGTCCGCAAACGAATTGGCCTCTTCGACTGGGAATGTTAGGGCTAGTGAGTATGAGTTATCATGTGGGATTAGCGCAGTCAACAGCTTCTGTCAATGGGGTTGTACGGGATGCGAGTAACAATCAGATTAGTGGAGCAACAGTGAGTATTGAAAACCCAAAAACAAAGTACAAACAGATCAATACGACAAATGCAGCAGGAACTTTCTCATTTGATCGTATCCCCGAAGGACAAGACTACGAGATTAAAGTCAGTTTTGTTGGTTTCAAAACCAAAATCCTTAGTAACTATAATATTGACTCAAAAGATAAAGTCGCTATTACCGTTGCCTTGGAACAAGAACAAGAGAGTCTAGAGGAAGTTGTCGTTGTAGGATATGGAAAACAAAAGAGGGCTAATATCACCGGTTCTGTGGCTTCAGTCAATGCAGAACAGTTAAAGAATATTTCGCCTTCTAATCTGTCCAATGCTCTTGCTGGACGTGCCGCAGGAATCAATGTGACTAATACCTCAGGAATGGCAGGGGCTTCATCAAGTTTACGCATTCGTGGTAGCTTTGCCGAACCTTTGTATGTTATTGATGGGATTGTTCGTGACAAGGCTGCGTTCGATGCCTTAGAAGCAAACGAAGTGGATCAGATGAGTTTCTTGAAAGATGCAGCTACTGCTGCGGTATATGGTACGCGAGCTGGAAACGGAGTTGTGGTGGTGACTACTAAAAAAGGATCTGCGCAAGAACCTGTTTTCAATGTACAAAGTAACTATAGTTTTGGAGCACCAACTCAGACGCTTTTAGCTGATATTACTACAGCTGCTGATGAGCTGACTTATCAAAATCGTATTTCACAATTTTTGTGGGAAAATGGAAGTAAGACCTCGCCGTGGGTCGCTCCAAATGGACAAATAGAGTTTGATTATTTTAAAGATAAGGATTACAGTGTCAACGATGTGATATGGAGAAATCCATTCAGTCATAGACAATCAATTTCTGTGTCTGGTGGAGGAGATCGCATCACCTATTATAATTTGGTGAGCTATAGAAAAGAGAATGGATCTTATAAATCTTTGGATCATGAGAAGTTTAATTTGAGAAGTAATGTTAGTGCTAAGATCACGGATGATTTTACGATTGATGTTAATATTTCTGCTAATCAAATCAATTCAAAGCGTTTTTATTGGCCTTTTAGTACCTCATCTGATGATGATGATTTTGATGTTTCAGATTTTTATCGTGTAACATTTAACTGGCCTAAGATGTATCCGTTTTATCTCAATGCTGATGGGTCACCAAGTGATTCACCAACAGATTATCCTGTGCAAACACCTATGGGAAGTTGGCAAGCATGGAATGTGATTGACCAAGTTGTTGGTAACCGCTACATAGATCGTAAAGTCCGCCAAGTCAATCCGATTATGACGTTAAATTATAAGTTGGATAAACTTGTACAGGGCTTATCTACGAAAGTTGTCGGTAGTTATCTTGCAGAAGATTATATGCGCAAACGATTTATGACTTTTCAGAAGAACTATACTTTTACATCCTTGAATCCGGACGGTAACCGATTTATCCCAGCACCGCCATCTGAAGATAAAGTGAATATTTTTACATTTAGTCAGGCACAGCCTTTTATGGATTATGCTCCACAACGGGAATGGGAATATCAGGTCAACTGGTTTTTGAATTATAACCGTAAATTTAATAAACATGGTATCGATGCATTATTGGTGTATGAACAATTTAAGGCTGGTGGTACATACGTGAATTCACGTGCAGAAAATCCGATTGTAAGTATCGATCAGATGTTTATTTATCCGACAGATCGTAATTTTAGATCTACAGATGCTTATGAATCTATTAATTCAAGAAGGGGCTTCATTGGACGTGCAAACTATAATTATTCGGATAAATATATTGCCGAATTTTCATTTCGATATGATGGTTCTCCTTTATTCCCAGGTGACAAACGGTGGGGTTTTTTTCCTTCGATGTCAGCCGCTTGGCGCATATCGGAGGAGCAGTTTTTTTCCAATGTTAGAAACACCATGAGTGATTTAAAATTACGCGCATCTTATGGTACTACAGGTAATGATTTGAATGTGAATGCGCAAAGGATCGGACAATTTTTGTATCAAGAAAAATATCGGCCTTCAGGAGGATATATGTTTGGAGATCGTTACTATAATGGTGTTGCTTACGGAGCTACACCAACGCAAAACCTAACATGGACGACATCTAAAAGTGTCAATATCGGTTTAGATTTTGGTTTTATCAACAATAAATTAACGGGTTCAGTTGATGTATTTAGTCGAAAAGAAACAGATATATTAGGTCCACGATCTTTAAAAGTACCGGATAATTATGGACGGGCCTTAGCTCCTGAAAATTATGCCGCGAGAAGCTACAAAGGGGGCGAGTTTTCCGTCAATTGGAATGACCGTATTGGTGAAGTGTCCTATGGAGTGACAGCTAATATGGGATATGCAAAAGATCGATGGGATATTTTTGATGAAGAACCAGCTTTTGCGGTTGGTGGGACACGTAATTTTGAATCTCGAGTTGGTAGACCCGAAAATAGAATCATAGGGTTTGAAGCTATAGATCTTATCAGAACGCAACAACAATTGGATGCGTTGAAAAGCAGTGGTTTTAAAACCTACGGACGTGATCCTTATCTTGGGATGATCTTATATAAAGATATTCGTGGCGCTAATTATTCGGATATGCCAGATGGAAAAATTGATGATAATGATTTGACCTTACTTTCTGAAAATAATACTCCTCGTATTAATTATGGCTTAGGACTAAATGCAAACTGGAAAGGCGTCACTATTTCAGCTTTACTACAAGGAGTATTGGCCTATGATCGTGTTATTAGTAATCAAGAAGGGGGCGGAATCCGTCAGCATGGAGGTACTTTTCGTCCATATTACCCAATCTGGGCTGGAGATGTATGGACAGCAGATAATCCAAATGCTGAATATCCAAGAGTGGTAGGATCTAATTGGCAAGAATCGGGCACTGGGGCATCTAGTTTTTGGATTCGCAATGGTGCTTATTTACGTTTAAGAGATTTAAATGTTTCATACAGTTTACCGCAGTCTCTTACAAAAGCAATGAAAATCAATCATGTTAATCTTTTCTTTAATGGAACAAATTTATTTGTGTTTTCGCCTATGACAGAATTTCATGATCCAGAGCAGAAAATGTATGATTCCTATCCTGTAATGAAAACTTTCACATTAGGATTGGATATTAAATTTTAAGAAAACTCATCATGAAATCCTCGCTGCAATGTCTTTAAATACGAAAGAGTATCTGCTTTTACTTCGGTAGATTTCATGTACAAAAAATCATAAAACAATACCATTAATTATAAACTGATGAAAAAAATATTTTATCCCATTTTAGCGCTTTTATTGACATCATCATCCTGTAAAGATGTGTTGGATATTGAAGATCTAAATTCACTTGATGAAAGTAAGGTTTGGAATGATCCAAACCTCGTGAATGCTTATATAACCAATCTTTATCCCTTATTTGGTAATTGGAGCGCTGGAGCTGATGCAAATTCCGATCAATTAATCGGAATTGCCTTTCCATTAGATGCAGTTACAGTTAATAATGCAGCGTATAAAGTTTGGGACTACACGACCATACGTAAAATTAATACTGCAATCCAAAAAGTAAACGAAAGTACAGGACTGAGTAAAGATGTGAAAAATTCAGTCCTTAGCCAGGCCTTATTTATGCGTGCTTATATGTACTTCAATATGGTGAGAAACCACGGAGGAGTGCCTTATATTACTGTTCCTCAAGATTTAGAAACCGATGAATTACAAGTACCTCGAAATACCACAAAAGAGTGCTTTGATTTTATCGTGAAAGATCTTGATCAAGCGATTTCTTTATTGCCTCCTGTAATTGCTAAAAATTCAGTAGACTATGGTAGGATTGATGGAAACTTTGCTATGGCATTTAAAGCCAAAGTCTTATTATACAAAGCATCACCTCAATTTAACCCATCCAACCCATATAATAATGCTTTCTGGGCAGAAGCAAACATAGCTAATAAGGCTGCTTATGATAAGTTAAAAGCTGATGGGTATAATTTGACCGCTGACTATTCCAATATTGCATTGCAGGAGAAGGGGGCTGAAGTCGTATTTGCAGTCATCAATGCTTACCCTAATAAAGTCGCAAGTTGGGATAATGGTGTTCGTCCGGGATCTGAAAGTAGAGGATCCGCGAGTGCTGTTCCATCTTGGGATTTTGTTAAATCGTTTCCAATGAAAGATGGCAAATCTTTTTCAGACCCGACCGGAAAGTACTATAAGACCAGTGAGCAGTTTTTGCAGTCTTATTGGGAAAATAGAGATCCACGATTTGAAAAATCGATTGTATGGAATGGTAAAGTATATGAGGTTTCGGGAAAGACAGGAAAGAGACAATATACCTCAGTTGGTATAGCTGCTGATCTGGATAATTTTGGTGTGAATCCTAAAGCAAAGACACCATCAGAAAATCTGAATCGATATAGTGGCTTTTTTATTCTTAAAAACTCTAAGTTGTCTCTTAAACAAACGGAAGTGGAAACACAGTATGATGTCGATTTTGTATTGATGCGTTTTGCAGAAGTTATGATGAATTATGCGGAAACGGCAAATGAAACTGGTGATTTCAATACGGCATTAAATCTTTTAAAACAAATTCGTATGCGTGCTGGTATTGAAGCTGGGGACGATGGTAACTATGGTATTACAGCAACTGACCGTTCGCAAATGCGTGATGCAATTTTAGCTGAACGTAATATCGAATTCTGTTTTGAGGGACATCGTTTCTGGGATTTGAGACGAGCTCGCAAATTAAACATGCTGAACAACACGACTAAATATGGAGTAGAAGCAATTGCTATCACCAACGATGGCACAGATATGGATTTGGATGAGGCTGCTCTGCTTGCAAAGAGTTATCAACTCAGGGAAAATCAATTTAAGTACAGTATACTTCAAGTGCCGAATACAGGAAATAAAGTGAATTTGGTTCCTGATACCTACTATTTCTTTCCGATAGCACAATCTGTCATTGATAAAAATTCAAATATTAAACAAAATAAGGACTGGGGGGGAACATTCAATCCAACTCTGGAATAGCACAGGTGATGAATGTGGTATAGGTTAAAATATACTGTTTTAAGATGTCAAATATTTAGATAAGCACTTCTTCTGTATGCTAAACAAGTTCAATTACTGAACCATCTTGCGTAGTCTCGATCTTCTGGTCGGGACTACTTTCTTTATAGTTCTCAATAAACTCAGCGTAATTTTTTAAGAAAGTTTATATGAAGAGAAGTGATTTTCTGTGAATTGATACCTGTTGAACCATTTTTGATGATGTATTATGTTTTTGTTAATTTTTGAGTTCTCATTTGTTTTATGAAATAAATTGAGGTATCAAATTGTCTATGATAGATAAAAATGAAGTATAGATTTGGCCTTATCTTTTTTTGGCACGTTAAATGTCATTACTATAGAATGATTAAAATGAAAAAGATGTATTTTATATTAGCACTTTCAACTGCTATGCTCAGTACTTCATGCTATATGTCAAGGACATCCGGTCATAGTGGTAAAGTTCCTCCTGGCCAAGCTAAAAAAGCAGCAGGAACAAAATCTGCTAAGCATTTTGCTCCGGGGCAGCAATATAAAAAGTAATTTAAAATTATCTTGTTGAAATAGATTTTCTTTTTGTATCAAGATAATGATGCCTTATCCGAAAAATATCGTCCACAAAATAAATTTATGTAAATCATTTCTAAATCAATCAGAGTGGTAGGGTGAACTAAAAAAAATAATTTATATCTTCTGAATTTAATAATAGCGTTGATGCGCTGGATCTTATAATACAAAATGAGCTGTGTTGTATTAGACGTGTGGAGGATGCGATAAGATACAAAAAATGCGCAGTTTTTGGCTGCGCATCTAAAAATACTGTTAATACTATTAACCTAAATAAGATTTTAAAATCTTGCTACGAGATGTATGACGTAAGCGTTGTAAAGCTTTATCTTTAATCTGGCGGACACGTTCACGAGTCAGGTTGAATTTTTCACCTATTTCCTCTAAAGATAATTGGTGATTAGATCCGAGACCAAAAAATAAAACGATTATTTCTCTTTCTCTTTCTGTCAAAGTAGATAATGAACGTCTGATTTCCTCCGATAAAGACTCATCGATAAGAGAACTATCAGTATCTGGGTCATGATTCTCTAATACATCTAATAGGGTATTTTCTTCCCCTTGCACGAATGGTGCGTCCATAGAGACATGTCTTCCCGAATTACTTAAAGTATCCGAAACTTTATCGACTGTTGTTTCAAGAATATCAGCTAACTCTTCTGGTGAAGGTTCGCGTTCATATTCTTGTTCTAATTTAGAGAATGCTTTACTAATTTTACTTAATGAACCCACTTGGTTCAATGGTAAACGCACAATACGAGATTGCTCCGCAATAGCTTGAAGAATTGATTGACGAATCCACCATACCGCATAAGAGATAAATTTAAAACCTTTAGTCTCGTCAAAACGTTTAGCTGCTTTTATTAAGCCCAAGTTACCTTCATTGATTAAATCACCTAAGGTTAATCCTTGATTCTGATATTGTTTTGCTACAGATACGACGAAACGTAAGTTGGTTTTAGTCAATTTCTCCAAGGCAACTTGGTCACCTTCGCGAATACGTTGTGCTAATTCAACTTCTTCTTCTGCTGTTATTAAGTCTACTTTACCAATTTCGTGTAAGTATTTGTCTAACGACTGTGACTCACGATTGGTAATTGATTGTGTAATTTTGAGCTGTCTCATTAATTATATTAATACCTTTCTTCTCTGAAATGTTTGCAAAAATACAAAATAAAAACGAATTATTTTAATATTTATTGCTGATACATGATTATATCATGCTGATTATGAGGAATTTTATTTCAATATTTATGCAGCAAAAATTATTCCAAAAAGAGATAAGTCAGTCATAATAATGTTTAAACTTTTAAATTGATTTGTAATCGGTTGGTAATGAATGTGCTTTGTTTTTGTAAAGGAATTGCTACTCATCTAGGAGCATGACAAGCTTAAATTTTCAAAATAAATGATACATTTGAGCATAGAGAAAATTAAATTTTTCAGAACCAAAACATTTTTATGATTCACATGTTTTTCAATAAAACATATAATTTTGATTATGCCAATTATTATACATTTAGACAAAGTAATGCGAGATCGCAAAATGTCACTGAATGAGCTAAGTGCTAAGGTAGGAATCACGCTGTCAAACCTATCCATCATTAAAAATCAAAAAGCCAAAGCATTGCGTTTGGATACTCTGGCCTCGATCTGTGAAGCACTTGCATGTCAGCCCGCTGATTTAATGGAGTTTATACCGGAAAAATCCGATGACCACAAAAATGAGGATGTAGTCGTTTAGAACCGGTAACCTCTTAAGAAGTCTATAATTTCCATTTTCTTTTTACCTTCTATCTGCAATTGGATGACATGGATGTAACCATTATTACCTGCAAATTTAAGGTAGGATTTACCGTCGGTCTTATAATCTCCAGGAGTAATATCTGGAGTTGAATATTCTTTTGTTCCTACATAGAGCTTTAATACTTTATTGTCTAAGCTTGTATAGGCGGCTGGATATGGACTCAATCCACGTATGAGGTTATAGATGGTGTCAATATCTTGATTCCAGTCGATTTGACAGTTTTCTTTGAATATTTTAGGCGCATGTTTCAATTCACTCTCTGGAATTAGTGTACTTTGTGCTTTTGGTGTCAGCGTATTCGTTTTTAGTCCGGCCAAAGTTTTTAAAAGTAATTGCGCACCTACATGCATCAGTTTATCGTGTAAAATTCCAGCATTGTCATCAGGGGCAATAGCAACTTCCTCCGATAATAGAATCTTTCCGGTGTCTATTTCATGTTGTAAAAGAAATGTTGATACACCACTCACGTGCTCACCGTTGATGATAGCGTGGTTTATGGGTGCTGCGCCTCGATATTGTGGTAATAATGATGCATGTACGTTAATGGTGCCATATGGAGGCATATTCCATACGGCTTCGGGCAGCATGCGAAAAGCAACGACGACTTGTAAATCTGCTTGATAAATTCTCAATTCTTCCAAAAAATCAGGATCTCTAAGTTTAACGGGTTGCAATACTGGTATACCATGAGCCTCTGCATATATCTTAACTGCCGATTGATGAAGTTTTTGTCCTCGGCCCGCCGGTTTGTCAGGTGCTGTGACTACTGCTACAATATTTTCTCCGGATTGTACGAGAGCATCTAATGAAGCGACGGCAAAGTCTGGTGTTCCCATGAATATGATGCGCATATCGATAATGTTTTCTTATTTTAGTACTGAGATGATGGAAACAGCAGTAATAAAGTAGGCTGGTTCACATTTTTTTTTAACTTTGCGAAGTTACATAAATAATTTAAAAGCTTGAATTTTCCATACTTTTTAGCCAAGAGAATCACTTTTTTAGGAAAAAGAACTTTTTCTAAATTAATCGTGCGCATTACCATAGGGGCAATAGCCTTGGCAATCGCGGCGATCATTCTTTCTGTGGGTGTATTGCGGGGATTCAAATCAGAAATTACGGGCAAGCAACGTGGTTTCTTTGGAGATATTATCGTTCTTCGTTATGATCTCAACAATTCTTATGAAAATTCACCGATTGCTTTAGATTCGTTGCAATTAGATTCCGTTAGAAATCATGAAAATGTGGTTGGTATCAGTTCTTTTGCTACTAAACCAGGAATTATCAATGTCAACGATGAGGTCGAGGGAGTTTTGCTAAAAGGAGTAGATGCGGGCTATGATCAACGTTATTTAAAAAATATACTAGTTGAAGGAGATACGTTAAATTTTAATAAGAATGAAGGTGCTGGAGAACAGATTTTGATTTCTAAATATTTAGCGAACAGACTGATGCTTAAGGTCGGCGATGATTTTATCATGTACTTTGTGCAACAGCCTATTCGGAAACGTAAATTTGAAATCAAAGGTATTTATAACTCGGGTTCTGAAGAGTTGGATAAGGTGTATGTCATCGGTTCTCTTAATTTGATTAGGAGACTCAATAATTTGGATAGTACAGCTGTTGGGGGATATGAAGTACGCATTCATGACTTCTCTAAATTGCAACAAACAACGAATGAAATTGATGATATTGTACCTGTAGATATGCATGCTGTAAGTATTCGTGATCAAGTACCTGATATCTTTCAATGGTTAGATTTGCTTGATATGAATACCACAATAATCTTTATACTGGTGACTTTAGTAGCGATCATCAATATGGTTTCAGCTTTACTGATCACCATTTTGGAACGTACTTCGATGATTGGAATTCTAAAGGCGTTGGGCTTTCATAATACTGGTGTACGACGAGTGTTTATGTACAATGCGCTATATTTGATTGGTGTAGGGCTATTGTTAGGTAATTTTATCGGATTAGGTCTATATTTCTTCCAAGATTATACCCATTTTTTCAAATTGGATGAACAGACTTATTACATCTCTTATGTGGCGGTTAAACTATACTGGACCGATATTGTGCTGATCAATATTTCATTGGTCGTGATTGGTATGTTAGCGTTGTTTATTCCTTCTCTATTGATTACTAAAATCAGTCCTATTCGCGCGATTTCTTTTAAATAATTGATTGCTTTAATTGTAGTTCCGGAATAAATATTTTACTTTTAGAGGTTTTGTAGGGGGATTTCTATATGAAATACTTTTGCACATGTATACTTGAATTAGCTTATATATTTATGAATAGAAACGTATTAGATCACTTATCGCATGCTTTTGAAGCACCTTTAAAAAGTCCAGTACTCATTTTCGCGCTTGTCTTATTTATTATTTTATTGTCTCCTATTTTATTACGTTCCATTAAAGTCCCTGGTATTATAGGTTTGATTATCTCTGGAGTGGTCATTGGTCCACACGGATTGAACTGGTTGGAGAAAAATTCGGCAGTAGATCTGTTTTCGACAATCGGTTTGCTCTATATTATGTTTATTGCTGGCTTGGAACTGGATATGAATGAATTTAAAAAAACAAAGCATAAAAGTTTATGGTTTGGTTTTTTTACTTTTATTATTCCCATAGCCATCGGTTTTCCAGTATGTTATTATTTTCTGGATTATGGTATTTTGGCTAGTATATTGATTTCAAGTATGTTTGCTACACATACATTGGTGTCATATCCTATTGTCAATAGTTATGGTATTTCGAAAAATGAAGCTGTAGCTATTACTATTGGTGGTACCATATTGACTGATACCGCAGTATTGATTATTCTGGCTGTGATCACAGGTGCTTCCCAAGGTAATATCGGTCAAGAGTTTTGGGTTACCTTAGGTGTATCGTTTGCTATCTTCCTTTTTATCATGTTTGGTGTTATCCCTCGTATTGCCAAATGGTTTTTCGAACGTATTGAAAGTGAAAAAACTTCTCACTATATTTTTATTTTATCTATTGTATTTTTCGCGGCTTTTTTGTCCGAGATAGCGGGGCTTGAACCTATTATAGGAGCATTCGTTGCTGGCTTGGCATTGAATAAGTTGATTCCCCATTCTTCGGCACTGATGAATCGGATTGAGTTTATTGGAAATGCGATTTTCATTCCTTTTTTCTTGATTAGTGTGGGGATGATTGTTGATGTAAGCGTTTTATTGCGGGGTCCAGAAGCTTTAATTATAGCTGCTACATTGACATTAGTTGCTATATTAGGTAAATGGGGTGCGGCATGGATCACACAATTAGTCTTTAAATATTCAGCAGGACAACGTAACGTTATCTTTGGGTTGAGTAGTTCACATGCGGCGGCAACTTTGGCTGTGATAATGGTCGGTTATAAAAATGAGATCATTGATGAAAATGTTTTGAACGGTACGATCTTATTGATTTTAGTGACGTGTATAGTAGCAAGTATTGTGACGGAGGGAGCATCTAAAAAAATTGTAATGGATGGTGATCAAGATGAGAGCCATATCAATATTGTAAAAGAACATGACGAGCATATTTTGATTCCATTGGCAAATATGGAGAATATGCAGCCGCTTTTGGACTTTGCTACTTTGATGCGTAGTAAAAAGTCACATTATCCGATCAGTATTGTTTCTGTTGTAAAGGATAATGAGCAGGCGGAGAAAAATATGGCAATTGCTCGTAAAAACTTGGATAATATTGTTAAATATGCTTCAGGAAGTGAGACTGAAGTCAATATTGCAACAACCATTGATTTCAATATCCCAAGTGGTATCAGTCGAACCGCAAAAGATGTGATGGCTGATTGTATCTTGTTGGGATGGCCGAGCGCAAGCAATTTTGTGGATAAAATCGTTGGCGAGAAGTCTGAAAGCATTTTAAATCGTACTTCTGCTAATGTCATGATGTGTCGATTTAAAAAGCCATTTATTACCCATAATAAGATTATTGTATTTGTACCGCCTTTGGCGCAGTCTGAATTTGGTTTTGAGTATTGGGTTGAGAAGGTGCTTAAATTAGGACAGGAGCTTACTATTTCGGTCACTTTTGTGTGTGATGAGCGTACAGAAATCGCTACTAAAGCATTTCTAGATGAAATCAAAAATTCAGTTCCAGTCAATTATAAGATGTATGATGATTGGGATCATATACAGGGACTAGCATCATTTAGAGAGGATAACGCACTTCTATTTTACGTGTCTTCACGTTACGGGGAAGTGTCATATCGAGATTCTTTGGATGGTTTGGCAAAGAAATTGGAAAGTATCCATGAAAATGTGGTATTAGTATTTCCTAGTCGAGTAGACAATCAACATATTGATGAATATGAAGATGTACAAGCGGCGCCGATTTTTAGAAAAATCAGTAAGGAAATTGGGAACATGTTCAATAAAGATAAATAAACTGAACTATGGCGAGTAAAATAACAAAGTCTTTGCATGGATCGTTGCACGTGCCCGATCAACCGATTATTCCTTTTATTATTGGAGATGGAATAGGTCCGGATATTTGGCATGCTTCTATGCGTGTATTCAATCGTGCTGTGGAGGTGGCTTACGGTGGTAAAAGAAAGATCGATTGGAAAGAGGTATTGGCTGGTGAAAAAGCTTTTGATATGACTGGAGAGTGGTTGCCACAAGAAACGCTGGATATATTGAAGGAATATTTGATCGGTATTAAGGGGCCTTTGACAACACCTATTGGCGGAGGCATCCGTTCTTTAAATGTGGCTTTACGTAAAGAACTTGATTTATTTGTTTGTCAGCGACCGACTAAGTGGTATGAAGGTGTGCCTTCACCAGTGAAACATCCCGAATATGTGAATATGGTCATATTTCGTGAAAATACAGAAGATATCTATGCTGGAATCGAATTTGCCGCTGGTTCATCAGATGCAGCTAAACTTCAAGATTTCTTACATGATGAACTTCATGTTGATTATAATTTTTCTACAGGTACGGGTGTGGGAATTAAGTTGGTTTCGGAATTAGGATCTAAAAGATTGATCCGTGCAGCTATTGAGCACGCCCTAGAACACAAGCTTCCTTCGGTTACTTTGGTACATAAAGGTAATATTATGAAATTTACAGAGGGAGCATTTAAGAACTGGGGTTATGAACTCGCTGAGACAGAATTTGCATATCAGACCTATACTTGGGGTCAGTGGGAACGTACCAAAATAGAAAAAGGTGATGCCGCTGCTAATGCTGAGCAGCAAGAAGCTATGGCAGCCGGTAAATTATTGATTAAAGATGTAATTGCCGATAATTTCTTGCAACAGATTTTATTGAATCCACGTGATTACTCGGTGATCGCCACTTTAAATCTCAATGGAGATTATATATCTGATGCTTTAGCGGCTATAGTAGGTGGTATCGGTATAGCTCCTGGAGCAAATATCAATTATAATACAGGTCATGCTGTTTTTGAGGCTACACATGGAACTGCGCCCCGTTTTGCGAATACGGATACCATGAATCCCTCATCTGTTATTTTGAGCGGTGTGATGATGTTAGAATATATGGGATGGCAGGAAGCTGCTGATATGATTGTTAAAGCATTGAGCGAGACCATAAAAGATAAAACTGTAACTATAGATTTCTACAATTTAATGGAGAATGCTACACTTGTTAAAACGAGTTCGTTTGCTGATCATATTATTGAAAAGTTGTAAAAACTGTTTTAAATACCAGAGATAAAGTTGACCTTTGACTATTGTTCAAAGGTCAATTTTTTTATATGCAATTTTCAGATTTACCCCCCTTTATTAAGGTTTCGGCTGTATTTACACCAGAAGAGATACAGCAACTGCTGACCGTGAACCAGCTACCTGAGGATGATGAGATTGATGCGATAAGAGATGAACCGGAAATTTTTGATCTGCTTAATGCTTTTATTGGTGATGATTCGAGTCGTCAAATACATCTCCAACTTTATGCTCAAGATTTATTAAAAAAAAATAAAGTAGATCAAGCTTGGAAAGTAATCTTATTATAGGTTATACATAATATCATTTTTAACAAATTTAAAGCAGTTTTATGTTATCTTTTTATCATTTGGGCATTAGTTTTTTCTAAATTTCATTAATATTGATTTTTTATTGAAATTTAAATAAGAAATCTTGTACCTTTGATCTTCGGAAAGCAAACGTTTGCTTAATCGAAACATAGAAAAGCTATACAAAAACAAACTATATATCGATGAAACATAATTTTGGAGCAGGTCCTTGCATTCTGCCAAAGGAAGTTTTTCAAGAAGCTTCACAAGCTGTAATTGATTTTAATAATACAGGTTTATCCATCTTAGAGATTTCGCATCGTTCCAAAGAATTTGAGGCGGTATTGGATGAAACTACTAAATTGGTTCGCGAATTGTTAAATGTACCGCAAGGATATTCCATTTTGTTCTTACAAGGAGGGGCGAGTTTGCAATTTGCTATGGTAGCGATGAACTTATTGCCAGAAGGTGGTAAAGCTGCTTATTTGGATACTGGAGTTTGGGCTTCTAAAGCGATTAAAGAGGCTAAGAAGATCGGAGCTGTAGAGGTCGTTGCGTCATCGAGCGATAAGAACTACACTTATATACCAAAACAGTTTACTGTTCCTGCAGATGCGTCTTACTTTCATTATACATCGAATAACACAATTTATGGTACTGAAGTGTTTGATGTACCAGTTTCAAATGCACCCATAGTGGTTGATATGTCTTCAGATATTTTGAGTCGTGAGATTAATGTTTCTGATTTTGATTTAATTTATGCTGGTGCACAGAAAAATATGGGACCTGCAGGTGCTACTTTAGTAGTTGTAAAAGATGAGATTTTAGGTAAAACGGGTCGAGTTATTCCATCAATATTGGATTATTCTGCACATATAGCTGCAGATTCTATGTACAATACTCCACCTGTATTTTCTATCTTCGTCTCGTTGCTCAACTTACGTTGGTTGAAAGCTAAGGGGGGGGTAGCAGTTATTGAGCAAGAGAATATCATCAAAGCACGTACTTTGTATGATGAAATTGATCGCAATCCATTCTTCAGAGGAACTGCTGCATTGGAAGATCGTTCTCGTATGAATGTTACCTTTATCATGGATTCTGCAGAGTTAGAAGCAGAGTTTTTGGCTTTGGCAAAAGAGCGTGAGTTGATTGGTATCAAAGGGCATCGTTCAGTTGGTGGTTTTAGAGCTTCTATTTACAATGCACTAACGATCAGTAGTATCAATGCATTGGTAGATGCGATGAAGGAGTTTGAAGAATTGAAAAATAAAATCTAATTTATATCATGAGAATATTAGCAAATGATGGTATTGATCCAGCAGGTAAATTACTTTTGGAGAATGCCGGATTTGAAGTAGATACAAATCATATACCGCAGGAAGAATTAGCGGAAAAATTACAGGCATACGACGCTATTACAGTGCGTAGTGCAACGAAAGTAAGACAAGCACTAATTGATGTTTGTCCAAATTTAAAAGTGATTGGACGTGGTGGTGTTGGTATGGATAATATCGATGTTGAATATGCGCGTTCGAGAGGAATAGCAGTATTAAACACGCCTGCGGCTTCTTCATTATCTGTGGCGGAATTGGTATTTGCTCATCTACTAAATGGTGTACGTTTTCTTTACGATTCCAACCGTCAGATGCCCATAGTAGGCGAGAGTAAATTTGGTGCTTTAAAAAAAGCATATGCTGGTGGAACTGAACTTAGGGGTAAAACTTTAGGTGTTGTTGGTTTCGGTCGTATCGGTCGTGAGACTGCAAAAATTGGATTAGGTCTGGGAATGGACGTTGTGTACTACGATCTTGCCGATGGTCCTAAAACATTAACGTTGTCTTTAACACAGGGATTTGAAGTCGAGCTGCCTGTAGATCAGATAGCAATGGAGGATTTATTAAAAACATCTGATTTTATTACGCTACATGTTCCATTCTTAGATAAACCGGCAATTGGTCAAGCTGAATTTGCGCTATTAAAAGATCAGGTCGGTTTAGTGAATGCTGCTCGAGGTGGTGTGATTGATGAACTTGCTTTGATTGAAGCGTTAGATTCAGGTAAAGTTGCATTTGCTGGTTTGGATGTGTTTGACAATGAGCCTACTCCGCGAATAGAAATTTTAAAACATCCAAAAATTTCGTTGACGCCCCATATTGGAGCGGCTACAAATGAGGCACAAGAACGTATAGGTGTTGAATTGGCACAGTTGATTATCGAGAATCTTAAGAAGTAATCTTCCGCATAATAATTGATGCGGCACAAAAACTTTATGTATTTGTGCCGCTTTTTTTTGCAAAAAAACTAAGTAATTGCCTATATTCACGGCAAAATTTAAATATAATGTAATTCAGTATGAAAATTTTAAAATTTGGTGGTACATCTGTCGGTAGTGCAGAACGCATCAAAGGGTTATTAGATATCGTAAACCCTTCTGAGCGTCAGGTTGTGGTGTTGTCAGCTGTGTCTGGGACAACAAATGCTTTAGTAGAAATTGGTCAAGCATATCTTGCAGGTGATAAAGACTTGGCAAAGGATTTAATAAAGAAGCATAAAGACAAGTACGAAGACCTTATTAAGGAATTGTTCAAAACTGAAGCGGGATATAAAAATGGTAAAAGCCTGATTGATTCTCATTTTAATTTTATTGAAAGCTTTGCTAATGAAATTTTTACTCCTGTGGAAGATAAAATCATCTTGGCGCAGGGAGAATTGATGTCTACTGCTTTATTTCATTTTTATTTGACAGAAATCAATGTTCCGTCTATTTTATTGCCGGCATTAGATTTTATAAAGATTGATGAAGACAATGAGCCCGTTGTAGATTTTATTACAGAAAGGTTGACACCTTTACTTGCTAAAGTACCAGAAAATACGTTATTCATTACTCAGGGATTTATTTGTCGTAATTCTTTTGGGGAAGTGGATAATTTACGACGTGGCGGTTCAGATTATACTGCCTCTTTAATTGGTGCAGCTATCGGTGCTGAGGAGGTTCAAATCTGGACTGATATTGACGGTATGCATAATAATGATCCTCGTATTGTTAAAAATACAAGTCCTATCGCACATTTGAGTTTTGATGAAGCAGCAGAGTTAGCTTATTTTGGAGCTAAAATTTTACATCCACAATCTGTTTTTCCGGCTCAGAAGTATAATGTTCCAGTTCGCTTGTTAAATACGATGGATCCACAGGCAACCGGCACTCTTATTAGCAAAGAAGGTGGTCAAAAAGGGAGTATCCGTGCTATTGCTGCTAAAGATGGTATTACTGCCATTCATATCCATTCCTCTCGTATGCTATTAGCGTACGGATTCTTACGTCGTGTTTTCGAGATATTTGAGCGTTATAAAACACCAATTGATATGATTACAACTTCTGAAGTGGCTGTTTCGGTTACTATTGATGATACAAAAAATCTGCAAGATATTATCAAAGAGGTCGAGGATTTTGGAACAGTTTCAGTTGATGAGCATCAAACGATCGTATGTGTAGTAGGTGATTTTGACTTGAATACGCATGGATATGCTGCGCGTGTTTTAGATGCGGTAAAACACTTACCTGTACGTATGATTTCATATGGCGGTTCTGACTATAATGTTTCTGTTTTATTGGATACAAATCATAAAGTCGAGGCATTACGTTCATTACATAACCGTTTATTTTAATTGAAATAGCCTAAATGAAAAATGAAAATATAAAAAATCAGTTCATAGGAAAAGAAACTCCTTTTTATTATTATGATCTGAACGTATTGGAAGATACGTTGGATGCAGCATATGAGGCATCCAGTAAACGTGGATTTCATGTACATTTTGCGTTGAAATCAAATTTTAATAGTAGATTACTTGAAATGATCCAAAGCAAGGGCTTTGGTGCCGATTGCGTAAGTGGTAATGAGGTGCAACAAGCCATTGATGCAGGGTTTAATGCAAAGATGATCACTTTTGCTGGAGTAGGAAAGTCTGACAAAGAGATAAATTTAGCATTAGAGCACGATATTTTTGCTTTCAATGTAGAGTCTATTCAGGAGTTAGAAGTTATCAATGATTTAGCTGAAGTAAAGGGACGTAAAGCGAAGGTAGCTTTGCGAATCAATCCCAATGTCGATGCACATACTCATCATTATATCACTACAGGTTTGGATGAAAATAAATTTGGTGTAACAAATGCTGAATTAGAAAGAGCAGCTGCTGTAATACGGAAATGTGAAAATATTGAACTCATTGGACTTCATTTTCATATTGGTTCTCAAATAACGGATATGAATGTATTTAAGAGCTTGTGTGTAAAGGTAAATGAGTGGAAGAACTGGTTTGAGGAACGTGGTGTAGCTATCAAAGTATTGAACGTAGGGGGAGGGCTTGGAGTAGATTATCATCATCCAGATACCAATGCTATACCTGATTTTGAAACGTATTTTGATATTTTTGATAAGTTTTTGGAAAGAACTGCGCAACAAGAAGTTCACTTTGAGCTGGGGCGAGCTTTGGTAGCACAATGTGGTTCTTTAATTAGTAAAGTACTTTATGTGAAGAATGGTGTAAAGAAGAATTTCTTGATTTTGGATGCTGGAATGACCGAATTAATGCGCCCGGCCTTGTACCAAGCTTTTCATAAAATCGAAAAATTGGATGCTGCTACTTCGAAGAAATTTGTCAACTATGATGTTGTTGGGCCGATCTGTGAAAGCTCAGATTGCTTTGGGAAAGAGGTGACTTTGCCAGAGTCAAAAAGAGGAGATTTGATTGCGATACGTACTGCTGGTGCCTATGGTGAAGTTATGGCTTCGCGTTACAATCTTAGAGAAGAGATCCGTTATGTCTATAGCGACGAATTAGTGTAAACTATCCTATAAAAATAAAAAGGCTTAAA